>JBOHRZ010000423.1:0-2346 GCA_050732975.1 Gemmatimonadales bacterium | reverse complement strand
CGAGCCGATCGTGCGGCGTGGACGCGTCGAAATCGCCGTTCTGGTCACGCCGGCAGAGCCGGCGCAGGCTCTGGTAGACCGCCTGGTGGCGTCCGGTGTCACCGCGGTGCTTAATTTCGCTCCATTGCAGTTGCATGTGCCGGCGGGCGTCGAAGTGAAGAACGTCAACCTGGCGGTGGAACTCGAGACGTTGTCGTACGCAATTCAGCAGCAGGGGAGCCAGACGGACACGTGACCGGGCTGACGACGCGACCCGCGGGAACGCTGAGTGATCGCGCACTGGCACTGATGGCGGCCGGACCGCTGAGCGCCGGGGAATTGGCGCGCGCCGTGCTCGGCATGCCGAGCGCACCGGCCGCGGTTGCGGAGCGCCTGGCCGCCGCCCTCCTCGGTGCCGATCCCCGAGTTCGCCAGCAGCCCGATGGCCGGTGGGCGATGGTGGCCGCGGCGCAGGGCTCCCCACTCCTGGAAGAATGTGCCTTCGCCGTCGTGGACGTCGAGACCACCGGCATGCGCGCCGCCGGCGACGATCGCATCACCGAAATCGCGGTCGTGGTGGTGCACGGCAATCGCTGCGACGTGGCATTCGAGTCGCTGATCAATCCCGGGCGTCCCATTCCGTCGATGATCACTTCGCTGACCGGCATCAGCCAGGATATGGTCGACGGTGCGCCGGGATTCGGCGATGTCGCCGATCAGATCGTTGCCGCGCTGGCGGGCAGGGTGTTCGTGGCGCACAACGCCCGCTTCGACTGGGGATTCGTCGGCGCCGAGGTGCGGCGCTCGCGGGATCTGGCGCTCGACGGGCCGCGGCTCTGTACGGTGCGACTCGCCCGGCGGCTGGTGCGCGGCGAACCGTCCTATTCGCTCGGGGCGCTGGCGCAACGGCTCGGTCTCGAATTCAGCGCTCGCCATCGCGCGGCGGGCGACGCGCTGGTCACCGGGATGCTGCTCCAGCACCTGCTGCGGCGCGCCCGGGAGCACGGGGCCAGGACCCTGGCCGATCTCGAAACGCTGCACCGCAACCCGATCAACGCGCAGGCCGCATGACGCGCGTCAGGACGTTCCGGGTGGGCTCGCTCACTGTGCATGCGCTCGACGCCGGCGTTCAGCGGCTCGATGGCGGCGCGATGTTCGGCGTGGTACCCAAGCCGCTCTGGTCGCGGCGGATCCCGTCCGATGATCGCAACCGGATCCGGCTGACGATGCGGCCGCTACTGGTCGAGCACGACGACGGACTGGTGCTGATCGAGACCGGGCTCGGCAACAAGGAATCGGCGAAGTTTCTCGACATCTACGGCATCGAAAACACCGGCGCTGGCGGGCGCACGTTGCTCGAGGACTCGCTCGCCGAACTGGGGCACACCCCCGACGACGTCGCGATGGTGATCAACACCCATCTCCATTTCGACCACGCCGGTGGCGACACGTGGATTGCCGCCGACGATGCCCGGCGCCGCCTCCAGCTCGCGTTTCCCAAGGCACAGTACGTCATGCATCGCCGCGAGTATGAGTGGGCGACGCACACCAACGAGCGGACGGCGGCAAGCTATCTGCCGGACAACTTCGTTCCCGTTGCGGAGTCGGGCCGGGTACGATTTCTCGAGGGCGATGTCGGGACGATCGTTCCGGGAATCGAGATGCTGGTCACGCCCGGCCACGTACCGTGGCACATGGTGATCCTGATCCGGAGCGGGGGCGAGACGCTGGCCTTTCCGGCCGACACCGTGCCGACGGCGCACCATCTCCCGCTGCCCTGGATCATGGGTTATGACGTGGAACCGCTGCGCACACTCGAGAGCAAGCGGGCCTTGCTTCAGCGCGGTGTCGCGGAGGAATGGCGGGTCGCCTTCGTGCACGATTACGACACGCTCGGCGGACGGCTGGTGGCCGGAGAGCGCGGAGCTGAGCTCGCAGAGGTCGTGTCCGGCGACTAGCCTCCTTGCCTCGTTCCCTCCTTCCGTTCCGCGTTGGGCGCCATTAGGCTTGGAGCGAAGAAGTGAACGGCGGGATGCCGTTCCACCCCGAGCCTGCGGCGAACGGGTCCGTGAGGATCATCGGCAGCCGGACCCCCCGGCCCGCGACGCTCTTCTGGACACCCCGCCCGCCCGGCGGGGTGTTGTGTTTGGGGCCTTCAACCAGGAATGGCACACTGTCGTCCTTTGAGCGTGAGCGTCGCGTGCGGGTGAACCGGCAGATCCGGATATCGCCGGTTCGAGTGGTGACAGCGGAAGGGGAGCAGCTCGGAGTCCTGCCGATCGAAGAAGCGCTGCGCGCGGCGCAGGATCGCGGTCTCGATCTGGTGGAGGTCGCGCCGATGGCGCGGCCGCCCGTGGTCAAGATCAT
>JBOHRZ010000422.1:0-2353 GCA_050732975.1 Gemmatimonadales bacterium | reverse complement strand
GTCAAGAACCTCTTCTCCCAGGGGATGCTGTTCGAGGAATTCGGTTTTCGCTACTTCGGGCCGATCGACGGTCACGACGTCGACCGATTGTGCGAGGTGCTGGCGTTCGTCGGGCCGATGAGCGGTCCGCGGGTGATTCACGTGCTCACGGAGAAGGGGAAAGGGTTCTCCTTTGCCGAGGAGAACCGCGAGAAGTGGCACGGCCTGGCCGCGTACGACCCCAAGACCGGCGAGGCGCGCAAGAAGCCGACCGGGCCGCCCACATGGACCCAGGTGTTCGGCGACACGATTACCGCGCTGGGTGCCGAGCACGCGGATCTCGTCGTCATCACGGCTGCGATGCCGTCCGGCACCGGGACGAACATCTTCGCCAGGCATTTTCCGGAGCGGTTCTTCGACGTGGGAATCGCCGAGGGCCACGCCGTGACGTTCGCGGCCGGACTCGCCACGCAGGGACTCCGTCCAGTTGCCGCGATCTACTCGACGTTCCTGCAGCGGGCCTACGACAACATCATCCACGATGTCGCGGTGCAGAAGCTGCCGGTGATCTTCTGCATGGACCGGGCGGGGCTGGTGGGCGAGGACGGCCAGACCCACATGGGTCTGTACGACATTGCCTATATGCTGGCTGTCCCCGGTATGACCATCGCAGCACCGAAGGATGGCGACGAACTCGCGGGGCTGCTGCGCACTGCGCTGGCGCATGACGGACCGTTCTGCCTGCGGTATCCTCGCGACAAGGCGCCAGGCGAGCCGGACTTGGTCGGCGACATCGCCGCTGTGCCGTACGGCTCCTGGGAAGTGCTCCGTCCGGGGCAGGATGTTGCCATCCTGGGTGTCGGCACCATGGCGATCGCCGGGCGCGACGCGGCGGACCTGCTCGCCGGCGAGGGCATCCCGGCTGCGGCGGTCAACGCGCGCTTCGTCAAGCCGGTCGACGAGATGCTGCTCGCGGAGCTGGCCGGTTCATGCCGGCTGCTGGTGACCGTCGAAGAGGGAACCGTGGTCAACGGGTTCGGTGCGATGTTGTCGCGGCGCCTTCAGGAGAGCCATCCCGACCTGCACGTGGTATCGCTCGGCGTGGTCGATGCGCTGATCGACCAGGCGCCGCGAGCGCAGCAGCTCGAGCGCGCCGGACTCACGGCGCAGGGCATCGCGGCCAGGGTTCGTGCCGCGCTTCCCGCCGCGATGATGCGGTGACCACGCGATGCGCATCGGCCTGGTCGGCAATCCGCGCTACGCCGGGCTCGAATCGGCGCTGAGCGACACCGCGCGGCTCGCCGCCGAGCGGCAATGGAGCCTTGCCGCCGACGCGGACCTTGCCGCGCGGGTCGCGGGCGCTGCCGCGGAACTCGATCCCGATGCCATCGATCTGCTGATCACCTTCGGCGGCGACGGCACGCTGCTCCGCGGCGCGCGACTCCTGCGGGGTCGCAATATCCCGATTCTGGGCGTCAATTTCGGTCGCGTCGGCTATCTCACGTCCGTCGCACGCCACGGCGTCCGCCAGGCGCTGCAGCGCTTCGCCGCGGGAGAGTACCGCCTGTCGGAACGGCGCGCTCTCTCGGCGTCGCTTCGCGCTCCGGATGGCACCATCGCCGCCGAGCACTTCGCGCTCAACGACGTGGTGCTGCACAAGGGCGGCATCGCGCGCGTGGTACGGTTCCAGGTGCTGATCGACGGCGAACCCATGGGGCCGATCTCCGCCGACGGGCTGGTCGTGGCATCACCGACCGGGTCGACAGCGTACTCGCTCAGCGCCGGCGGCCCGCTGGTCGTGCCGACGCTCGACGCGATCATCGTGACGCCGATCTGCGCCCATTCGCTGAGCATGCGCCCCATGGTGGTTCGCGCCGACGCCGCGATTCGCGTCGAGCCGGCGGATCCGCGGCCCGAGGAACTCCTGGTGTCGTTCGACGGCCAGCAGACCGCCGTGCTGGGGCCCCACGATGCACTGGTGGTCGAGACCGCGGTCGAGCCGGTCGTGCTGGTGCACTTCGGCGAGTCGGGGTTCTTCCGCACCCTCCGCGACAAGCTCCAGTGGGGCGACCTGAGCGACCGCGGGCGATGACGATCACCACACTGCGGGTTCGCGATCTCGCTACGATCGCCGACGTGACCCTCGAATTCGCCGCCGGGCTCAATGTGCTGACCGGTGAAACCGGAGCGGGCAAGTCGATGGTGGTCGACGCGCTGGCGCTGCTGCTGGGTGACCGCGCCGACCGCGCCGCAATCCGCTCCGGCGCTACCAAGGTCGTCATCGAAGGGGTCGTCGATCCGATTCCCGACCGCACCCGCGCTGCGGTCGCCGCCGCGGGCATCGAAGTCGACGACCACCTGGTGCTGCGCCGCG
>JBOHRZ010000421.1:0-2359 GCA_050732975.1 Gemmatimonadales bacterium | reverse complement strand
GGTCGAATCCTGCCCTGCCGCGCGCAGCGACATATCGCGCCAAGACGTCACGCGCCGGCAACCGCAGCTCGGCGTCGACAAAGGTCTTGGAATCCGGAAAGACACTGTCGAGCTGGACAGCGCGGAAGAGCGGGCCGAGATCGCGAGCCGGCCGGTAGCGGGTGACCGCGGTCGGTGCCGGGTTCGCTGCAGGCTGACAGGCGGCGATGGCCGCCAGCGCGACCAACCAGCCGCGCCACGCCCATGCCCGTCGTCGGCGCGGTCGGCGGGCACTGTCCCGCGGCGTCGGTTGTGGCTCGGGAGCGATCGAAGACGTCGTGGCTTCGGGCATCGCCCCGGTGCTCAGATGTACCCGAACGCCGGCGGAAAGACGACCACCACGATCGCCGCCCAGGCGGCATAGACCGGCAGGTAGTTCGTCTGCCACCGTTCGAGCCTCGCGGCCGATCCGCGCCCGCGCAGGAACCGGATGCAGAGCACCGCCGACCAGGCCAGGTTGACCAGCAGAATCACGTTCTCGCCCAGCGCCGCCACCCGGTTCGGGGTGAACCCGAACTCCGAGATCCGCGACACGATGGCCCACAGCGCCACCGCATCGGCCAGCAGCGCGCTCACCACCAGTACCAACTGCACCATGTCGAACACGCCGGGCGGCTGCTGCGGATCGCGGGCCGAAATCGAATACAGCAGCAGGGCCACGACCATCGCCAGCAGCAGGTCGAACGCGATGAGCACGTTCCGGTCGATGTCGATCCCTCGTCCGGTGACCAACACCGTCCCGAGAAACACCACCAGCACCGCGGCGAAGAGTGGCGTGAAGAGCCGCGTCAGCACCGGCGCCATGTTCTCGATGACGCTCTGCTTGGCCTCCACCAGCCACGCCGCGATCACCATACCGGCCATCGCGCCGCACGGCAGCAGCCAGGACTGGAAGAATGCCTCCAGCTTCATGCCGATCGACTGGAAGATCATCGCCATGAAGGCCGTCAGCAGGCCGCCGCCCAGCGCGATGAGCACATAGTAGATGAACAGTTCGCCCGAGAAACGGACAAAGTCCATGCGGCCGGCCACTTCACCCCACCTGCCGCCCGCGTACGCGATTCCCACTGCCAACCAGAGGGCGATCGGCAGATGCAGCGCGGTGAGCAGTTCGGTATTGCCGGGGTCGTGCGTGGCCGAGCCCGGCACGTGGGCGGCGAACGGATACACGTTGGCACCGACGGCCGCCACGACGAATGCCACCGCCAACCAACGCCAGGTGGCGGCGCCGACGCCGCGCTTCCACACGAAATAGCCGGTCAGCAGCGGCAGCACGAAGAAACTGAGGTTGCGGAGGTAGAAGCCGGCATCGCGGCCGGGATCGAGGCCGAAAAGTGCCGGCAGCTTGATCGCCACGGCCGCGGCGACCGCCAGCCCGAACGCGACAAACGCATCGGTCCGCGACTCCGCGCGTGGTGCCCCGCCCTGCGTCGGCGCCATGACGAGCTGCTTCCAGAGGCGCTCCGAGTGCTCGCGTGCGAACTCGCGCGACAGCGAGTCGAGATCACCGAGTCGCTTGACCGCGATCAGGAACGCCTCGTCCTCGGCGAGCCCCGCCCCGATCAGCGCCGCCACCTGCTCGCGCAGATGGTCTTCCAGTTCCGCAACGTCGACGGAATGGATGGCCTGCCGGCGGTCGAGATAAGTCCGCCATTCGCTGATCTGCTGTTCGAGCGAGGTCGTGCTGCCTCGATGGGACATCGCTCAGACCTCCCCGGTGAGTAACGCGGACACGGCCGGGCGTTTGCCAGCGACGCGAACGGAGGCCATCCGCCAGATTCCCCGCAGCGTGGCGTCGACCGCTTGCCACTGCCGGCGCTCATCCGCGAGCCGTTTCCGGCCCGACGCGGTGATCCGGTAGTACTTGCGCCGCCGGCCACTCTCGGCGACCCGCCACCGCGCCTGGATATCGCCCAGCCGCTCCAGCCGGTGCAGCACCGGGTACAGCATCCCGTCGGTCCATTCCATGCGACCGCCGGACAGTTCCCGGACCCGCTGCAGGATGGCGTAGCCGTAGCTGTCACCTTCGGCCAGAATGGCCAGCACGATCGGGGTCGCCGACGCGGCGATCAGATCCTTGTTGAACTCCATCATTTCACGGCCCCACTCCGCGTGACGACGTCGGCTGCCTGCTACATAGCGGCATTATACATGGCGCTGCTATGTATGTCCAGCTTGACCCCCGAGACCGCAGCGGCTTCGCCGCCGGGGACCCATTCACTCCCGGATCAATCGCTCCACGGTCTCGCGAACGTAGGGTCCTCCCACCGCCGCGACGATGTGACGCGGTCCCGTCAGGCCGAGCCTGACGGTCAGCATC
>JBOHRZ010000420.1:0-2362 GCA_050732975.1 Gemmatimonadales bacterium | reverse complement strand
CGTCCCAATAGCGTGCTGGTCCGGTCAGACCCGGCTGACGTGGCCCGGGTCGAAGATCGGACCTTCATCTGCAGCCGTTTGCGCGACGATGCCGGACCGACCAACAACTGGATGGACCCTGACGCGATGCGCGAAACGCTTCGCGGACTCTTCACCGGATGCATGCGCGGACGCACCATGTACGTGATCCCCTTCTCGATGGGACCGATCGGCTCGCCGCTGTCGTACATCGGCGTGGAGCTCACCGATTCGCCGTATGTCGTGGTGAGCATGCGGATCATGACCCGGATGGGGCGTGCGGTGCTCGACGCGCTCGGCGACGGCGCGTTCGTGCCGTGCGTACACTCGGTGGGCAAGCCGCTCGCGCCGGGCCAGCAGGACGTTCGCTGGCCGTGCAACAGCGAGCAGAAGTACATCGTGCACTTCCCCGAGGACCGGGAGATCTGGTCGTTCGGGTCGGGCTACGGCGGCAATGCCCTGCTCGGCAAGAAATGCTTCGCGCTGCGGATCGCGTCGGTGATGGGCCGCGATCAGGGCTGGATGGCCGAGCATACCCTGATCCTCGGGATCGAGAGTCCGACCGGCGAGAAGACCTACCTCGCCGCCGGCTTTCCGAGCGCGTGCGGCAAGACCAACCTGGCGATGCTGATTCCGCCCATAGGATACCAAGGGTGGAAAGTGTCCACCGTCGGCGACGACATCGCCTGGATCAGACCGGGGCCGGATGGCACCTTGCGCGCCATTAATCCGGAGGCGGGATACTTCGGTGTGGCACCCGGCACGTCGACCGGCACCAATCCCAACGCGATGGCGACGATCGCGAAGAACGCCATCTTCACCAACGTGGCGCTGACCGAAGACGGCGACGTCTGGTGGGAGGGAATGACGCCGACCCCGCCCGCCCGCCTCACCGACTGGCGTGGCAATCCGTGGACCCCCGAGAGCAAGACCCCTGCCGCGCATCCCAACGCGCGCTTCACCGCGCCGGCGGCACAATGCCCGTCCATCGATCCGGCGTGGGAGGATCCCGCCGGCGTGCCAATCGGTGCGTTCGTATTCGGCGGGCGACGGGCGACGACGATCCCCCTGGTGGTGGAGTCGTTCAACTGGACGTTCGGCGTATATCTCGGCGCCACGATCGGATCGGAGACGACCGCCGCCGCCGTGGGTCAGGTCGGCGTCATCCGCCGCGATCCGTTCGCGATGCTGCCGTTCTGTGGCTACCACATGGGCGATTATTTCGATCATTGGCTGCGCATGGGACGCAGCACCAATTCGCCGCCGAAGATTTTCGGCGTCAACTGGTTCCGGAAGGATGCCGATGGCCGGTTCATCTGGCCCGGTTACGGCCAGAACATGCGGATTCTCGAATGGATTGCGCAGCGCGTACATGGCCGGGTCGATGCCGCCGAAGGTCCGACCGGGTGGATGCCGCGCTACGAAGATCTGCGCTGGGACGGACTCGACTTCCCGAAGGACGCCTTCCTCAAGGTGATGACGATCGACCGGCAGGATTGGAAGCGCGAACTCCTGTCGCACGGCGAACTGCTGGAGCGGCTCTACGATCGCCTGCCGCGCGAATTCATCTGGATGCGTGAGCTGTTGCTGTCGGGGTTGTGGCGCTGCGCCGAACAGTGGCGGCCGGAGTCGGCGAGCCGCTGATGGCCGCGGAGGGCGGGTTCGAGATCGTCCGCGATCCGCTGTGGGACAACATCAGGCTCGAACCGGCCGCGGTGCAGGCGATCGACACCGGCGAATTCCAGCGGCTGCGTTACGTCCGGCAACTGGGCCACACCTTCCTCGTCTATCCCGGCGCCACTCATTCGCGGTTCGAGCACGGACTGGGCGCCTATGGGTTGGCTCGCCGCGCCCTGGCAACCCTGACCGAACGCGGCGACCTGCACGGCATCGATGAGACTGAAAGCCTGGCCGTGCGTCTCGCGGCGCTGTTGCACGACATCGGCCACTATCCGTTTTCGCACGCGCTCGAAGAGGCCGGATTTCCGAGTCACGAATCGCTGGGCATTGCCCGCCTCGGGTCGGGTCAGCTCGGCGAGTTGCTCCGCTCGATCGGCGGCGAACGGCTGATCCAACGAATCGGCGAACTGATCGAGGGGAGCAGCGATTCGCCGCTCGCCGGCCTCGTGTCAGGATCGCTCGACCTCGACAAGATCGACTATCTCTCGCGCGACGCGCACATGTGCGGAGTGCCCTACGGCACCGTCGACGTCAACCGGCTGCTCTCCTCGCTGGTGCTGGTCCGGGGCGGCGCCTGACGGCTCGAGGTCGGCGTCCACGAGAAGGGTCTCAGCGCACTGGAATCGCTGCTGTTCGGCAAGTACCAGATGTATCGCAACGTCTA
>JBOHRZ010000419.1:0-2364 GCA_050732975.1 Gemmatimonadales bacterium | reverse complement strand
ACCGTCCAATCCCTGGTTCATCTGGGGTTGTAAATATGGAGAAAAGTTCATGTTCCTGCGAAGTGAAGAGACTAGTCAGCCGTCTCTCGTTGTGGCCGAGGGCGCGACGTTCACGTTGAGCGCGCACCACGCTCACGAGCACCCCAACCTGATCACCAACTTGCGCCCGCGCACGACCGCGGCCTTGCTTGTCGCAGCCGGCCGTCCACCGGCGATGCCACCTCGACTGTCGGACGCTGGTGCGTTCGAGCACATCGAGAAGACCGAGGGCCTAGTGAACCTACACGGCCCCGATGATGTGGGGCGCGTGGCGGGATATTCGGTGCCATTCCTGTCGCGTCTCTTCGATGTGCTTGACCCTGATATCCATCGCACGCCACCACCGACCGTGCAATGGCACAGGCCGGCCCACGAAGTCGGTGTCCATCCGTGCGGTTGCGGCGATCGTTTATCCCAGCTGGATCCGGCTACGGCGGCCCATGATCGCCTGCAGAAGCGGGCTCGAGATTTCCGCCAACTTATCACCGCGCCTGTCCCGGATTTTCTGATCGAGCTTAAGGTTTTTACCTGGGCGCTAAATGTCCATGACATCATCGTGGAAAGGAATGCAACTCTGGTACTCGACGACAGCGTCGCCTTCCTGCTCGTTCGCAACTTCCTCTGCTACCAGGGTTCCCGGATCGTGCAGAAATCTCGCTACCTGACGGCCGATATCATCGGCGTCCTGCGGGGCAGCATTCAGTCCGATTTCGAGCTCTTCACGGTAGTTAATGCGGTCTTGAAGGTCAACATGGCCAAGCTTAAGCTAGCCGCGCCGACCAAGCCCTGACCCACAAATTGCTTCCAATCTACTCAGGAGAATAGTCATGACAACTGGAACTGAATGGGATGTAAGTGGCGCCGTTGGCGCTGATGCATCCGATACGACGCCGGACGGTGGGTCAATGCCGAGGGCGGCGGATGGGCGGAACGCTGATTGCTCTTTCTTTGGCGATAGCCAAGCGACGCCCGGGCAGGAGGGCCAACAGGGTGGCCAAGGCGGACAGGGCAATCCCGGCAGTCCCGGCTTCCCAGCAAAGAGCCTATTCCTAACCGTCTCCACTTTTGAAGGGGGGACTACCTTCAACGCCGTAGGCGGCCGGGGCGGTCGGGGCGGCAGTGGCGGCAACGGTGGCAACGGTGGCGATGGTGGCAATGGTGCCGATGGCGGAGGTTGTGAAAATGGGTCGGACGGGGGCGCAGGCGGCAAGGGCGGTCAAGCCGGAGATGGCGGGAACGGTGGACCTGGTGGGGCTGGCGGAATAATCCAGCTATATTACAAGGCCTACAACATTGGCAACGTGAATGCGCCCGTCGATGGCGGCGCCGGCGGTCCGAACGGTGTGCGCGGCCGGCCGGGAAACGGGGGTGTCGGTGGCATCGGTGGTCATGGCGGCTGCTGGTTGGGTTGTGAGCTCAACGGCAAGAACGGCGCACAGTTCGGGCCTGGCGATCAAGGGCGCGACGGTGCGCCTGGCCCCAAGGGCAGGGACGGTTCGTTTGCACTCAGCGCACTCGTCTAATTACAGCATTGCCATTAAAAAAGTGGCTCGACTTTCTCGATAGCGGGCCGTCTTCGCGTGGCTCGACGCGGCGAACCGCCATTCTCGATCTCGATCTCAAGAACCAAGAACTTCAATGGAGCAAAGAGTTCAAGCCCGCTACCAGTAACTGTAACCTCCTAAAGCACCTGTTTGACGGGCCGGGCGTGGTGATTGGCAAGCCGCGACCGGGTGATCCAGCCGATCTCAAGGATCGATTTGCCGAGGTCATGCGCGAACTAAGTGTCGCAGAATCGAATCACGTAAAGTTAGCTGAACTCGTAGAAACATCTCGCCCGGAACTGGCGGCAGCACTACGATCCTTGGGGCAGCGAAGTCTGTAGCAAGCCCGATCTAGGCGTTTGGTCCCGGGGAGACGTGACGCTAAGCTGAGCCGTGAGGCAGAGGAAGCGTTATGGCAGACATCCTTTATGGGGGCGCCCGAACAACGCCGCGAGTTCGAGTCGAACTCCAAGCGACGCGTGGGACGGGCGTGCCCTAGGCCCCTCTACTCCCGCCCCTCCCCCGCTTCCCAAAGCGCTTCGAGGCCCACGCGATAGGTTGGAAAGGCGAGTTTTACGCCTAGCTCGTCTTTCAGCTTGCGGTTCGACGCCCGTTTGTTCTCGGCATAAAAGCTTCTCGTCATGGGAGAGAGATCGGCGGTTTCGACATCCTGCTCGGGCGGCGGCTCGATTCCAGTCAGCATCGCCGCGTATGTGATGACATCCTGCGGCGGCGCCGGCGCGTCGTCGCTTACGTTAAAGACATCGCCGGAACCCTTGTG
>JBOHRZ010000418.1:0-2364 GCA_050732975.1 Gemmatimonadales bacterium | reverse complement strand
GAACTAGGTCATGCATCCGTGACGATGCAGCACGCATATCGACGCCAACGCGAGCCAACTGCGCCAAAAATTCGGCGGTCAGCGCGTGGCCCTGCTCGTCCTGGCCTGACTTATTTACGGACATTCGCGGAATGCGTTGTTGTCCAGCTAACGAGGTTGTAGAAAAAGCCTCCCGGATTCTGACGCGGCGACGGCTATCGCGCCAGCCCGTTCGTGGATCGAGCGCGTGACGAATCGGAATCGGGAAGCGCTTGCCCTGTTAGAAAACGTACAACACGCCACGCGGCCCGTGCGTAATTAGAGCGTCGGTGTCATGCGGTAGCTTCCCTCTCCCCCTCCGCTCATGGCCCGCTACAAACCGGTCGATACCAATCCCAAGCTCCTGCCGGTCGATCTGGGTCGGCAGCTCCTCCCCGGCACGTTCGAGCACGCGGTCGACTACCTCCTGGAGCACGAGATCGACCTCCGCTCGTTCGACGCGAGATTCCATAACGACGACACGGGGGCGCCGGCGTACGCGCCCAAGGTCCTCCTCAAGATCGTGCTCGTCGCCTATGCCCACGGCGTCATCAGCAGCCGGGGCATCGAGCGACTGTGCCAGGAGCACGTCACCTTCATTGCTCTCTCGGGCGATGAGGCCCCGCACTTCACCACGATCGCCGGGTTCGTCAGCAGTCTGGGCGACGACATTGCCCGCGTCTTCGCGGCCGTGGTGGCGATCTGTGACCGCGAGGGACTGATCGGCCGTGAGATGTTTGCCATCGACGGGGTCAAGGTGCCGAGCAACGCGTCGAAACATCGGAGCGGCACGCGCGAGGAGTTCGAACAGCAAGCGACCAAGGTGGAGGCGACCGTCAAGCAGATCCTGGCGCGCCACCGCGCGGAAGATTTCGGCACCACGGAACCCACATTGCCGGCGAAGGAAGCCCAGCGCGTCGAACGTCTGCAACGACGGGCGACCGAGCTGCGCGACTGGTTGGCGAAGCATCCGTCCGAGCGGCGCGGTCCGAACGGCAAAGTGCGGAAGAGCAACCGGACGGACAACGAGAGCGCGAAGATGGCGACCAGCCATGGGGTGATTCAGGGCTACACGGGCGCGGCGGTCGTGGACGGCCTGCATCAGATCATCGTCGAAGCACAGGCCCACGGAACTGGCTCCGAGCAGGAGGTGCTTCTGCCGTTGGTGGACGGCGCGAAAGGGCTGCTAGGCCCGGGTTCGGTGGTGACGGCGGACGCCGGGTACCACAGCGAGGAGAATCTCAAGGGTCTGGCGGATCGCGGAGTCGACGCGGTGATCGCCGATGGCGAGATGCGGCGGCGCGACGAGCGGTTTGCCACGCAGGATCGGCACCGAGAGAAGCCGGATCCCTTGCACGACAAGTCGCTACCAGCCGACGCCTCGCGTGCCTTGCCATTGTACGAGCCCAAGGATTTCACGCACGATCCGGAGGCGAGAACGTGCGTGTGCCCTGCGGGAAACTCGCTCTACCGGAAGGGAAAGAATTCGAATCGGAAGGGGCTTCTGTTCGATGATTTTCAAGGGGCCAAACGGGACTGTGTGCCGTGTCCGCTGCGAGCTCGTTGCCTTCGTCACCCGGAGCGAACCGCCGTGCGGCAGGTGGCGTTCTTCCGTGGCACCGTGCCGGACAGGCAGACGCTGTCGCAGCGGATGAAGGTGCGGATCGATACCGCGGAGGGACGTGAGCTCTATGCAGCGCGTTTTGGGATCGTGGAGCCGGTCTTCGCGAATATCTGCTACAACAAAGGCCTTGGCCGGTTAACGCTTCGAGGGCGTGCGAAGGTGCAGGGCCAGTGGAAGCTCTACTGCCTGGTTCACAATATTGAAAAGCTGGCGCACTGCCACTATGCAAGGGCGGCTTGAGGACGGCCGCAGGTGAGGATTCTCTGACGCGATCCGCTGGGCCGGCCCAGTAGCCTGGACGCCCTTTCCACAACTCTCAGATCATAAGTCGGCACCCACAGCGCTGAAACGGGCCTCGGTGAGCACGCAGCCCCGCCTGTGATTGGCTTTTTCTACAGCCTCAACGCCTAGCGCTCAGCGGCGGGCGCATTCCATATCGTGGCGATCGAATAGTGGCGATCGAGGCGAGCCACCGTCAATGACTGCAGCCAACCGATGCAGCGCGTCCTCAGACAGCCGTCGCGGATGATCGTCGCCGCAGCTGCACGCCTAGTCGAAGTGCAACAAGCAACAGGGGCGGTCCGAAGAGCATGAGGTAGCGCGCCCACATCGGCCCAAAGCTGATGGCGGCAAGGCCGCCGCTGCCGGAGGGCCCGAAGCCCGTTCGGACCGATCGAAGCAATAAAAACACCGCGACTGCGCCTGCGCCGAGACAGATCAGC
>JBOHRZ010000417.1:0-2381 GCA_050732975.1 Gemmatimonadales bacterium | reverse complement strand
CGCCCATGGAGGGCACCGCGATGAAGACTCGTCCGCGCGCCGATGCGATCGCCCGCCCGCGGACAGCCGCGGTGCCGCCGGAGGCCTTCGAGCTCACCGGGATCGATCACCTGCGCTTCGAGGTCGGCAACGCGCGGCAGGCCGCCCACTACTACTCCACGGCATACGGGATGACCTGCGTCGCCTACCGCGGTCCCGAGCAGGGCTACCGCGACGTCGTCGAGTACGTGCTGGAATCCGGCACCGCGCGGTTCGTCATCGCCGGCGCGCTGCGACCGTGCAGCGACGTGGCCCGTCACGTGGCCGAGCACGGCGACGGGGTGCGCGACATCGCGTTCTGGGTCGACGACGCGCGGGCAGCGTATCGGGCGGCGATGGACCGCGGCGCCGCGTCGGAACAGGAGCCGACGGTGCATCGCGACGACAACGGCGAGATCGTGACCGCGGCGATCCGCACCTATGGCGACACGGTCCATTCGATCGTCGAGCGGCGCAACTACCGCGGGCTCTTCTTTCCGGGATTCGTTCCGGTAGAGTCCCCGTACGCGCCGGCCGGTGTCGGGCTCAGATACGTCGATCACTGCGTCGGCAACGTGGAGCTCGGCAAGATGAACGCCTGGGTCAAGTTCTACGAGGACGTCCTCGGCTTCACCAACATCCTCACCTTCGACGACAAGACGATCAGCACGGAGTATTCGGCGCTGATGTCGAAGGTGATGTCGAACGGCAACGGGCGGATCAAGTTCCCGATCAACGAGCCGGCGCAGGGCAAGAAGAAGTCGCAGATCGACGAGTACCTGGAGTTCTACCGCGGCCCGGGTGTGCAGCACATCGCGATCGCAACCGACGACATCCTCGCCACGGTGCGGACGCTCAAGAGCCGCGGCGTAGAGTTTCTGTCAGTGCCGCACACCTATTACGACAACGTCCCGGACCGGGTGGGGAAGATCGACGAGCAGCTTTCGGCGCTCGCCGAGCTGGGGATCCTGGTCGACCGCGACGACGAGGGATACCTGCTGCAGATCTTCACCAAGCCGGTGCAGGATCGGCCGACGCTCTTTTACGAGATCATCCAGCGCAAGGGAGCGAAGAGCTTCGGGGCGGGGAACTTCAAGGCCTTGTTCGAAGCGATCGAACGCGAACAGGCGCTGCGCGGAAACCTCTGATGCCGATCTATCACACCCTGGGCCGGATCCCTCGCAAGCGCCACACGGTGTTCCGGCGGCCGGACGGCGGACTGTACGCCGAGGAGTTGATGGGGCATGAGGGCTTCACCGGCGCGTCGTCCCTGCTGTATCACACCTCGCCGCCGACCACGGTGAAGTCGGCGCGGCGGGTCAAGGGCGTATCCTGGGACCCGGATACGACGACATCACTCCGACATCGCCATTTCCGCACCGCCCAGGCGCCGCAGGGCGGATCGCCGACATTGGACCGCACGCCGATCCTGTTCAACCGCGACATCGCCATGCTCTACGTCGCGCCGGATCGCGTCGACGAACACGCCTACCGGAATTCGCAGGCGGACGAAGTGGTGTACGTCGTCGAAGGGGAGGGGACGCTCGAATCGGTATACGGCGCGCTGCCGTTCCGCTCGGGCGATTACGTGGTGATCCACCGCAACATCCTGCATCGCTGGGCGATCGATTTCGCCAAAGGGCCGCCCCGGTTCCTGGTCTTCGAGAGTCGGGGTCACATCCGCTGGCCGAAACGGTATCGCAATGAATTCGGGCAACTGCTCGAAGGCGCGCCCTACTCGGAGCGCGACATCCGCCGGCCGACCGAACTGATCACCCGTGACGTCAAGGGCGACTTCCCGCTGATGGTCAAGCAGTATGATGCGATCAACGAGCTGGTGCTTGATCACGATCCGTTCGACGTGGTCGGGTGGGACGGCTACTTCTATCCGTGGGCGTTCAACATCCACGACTTCGAGCCGATCGTGGGCCGGATCCATCAGCCGCCGCCGGTGCATCAGACCTTCCAGGGCGACGGCTTCGTGATCTGCTCGTTCTGCCCGCGGCCGTACGACTTCGATCCGAATGCCATTCCGGCGCCGTACAATCACAGCAACGTCGACAGCGACGAGGTGCTGTTCTACGCGTCGAGCGAGTTCATGAGCCGCAAGGGCATCGAGTACGGCTCGATCACCCACCACCCCGACGGCTTGCCGCACGGTCCGCATCCGGGGCGCGCGGAGGCCAGCATCGGCGCCAAGTACACCAACGAACTCGCGGTAATGATGGACTCGTTCCGGCCGCTGCACGTGGCCAGGGCGGCGGAGGACTTCGAGGACCCGAAGTACCACCAGAGCTGGATCGACCAGCAGCACGCGGAGTTCAGCCCGCCGACGAGCTGAGGAGCAGCCCAGGGCCCAGGGC
>JBOHRZ010000416.1:0-2384 GCA_050732975.1 Gemmatimonadales bacterium | reverse complement strand
CCATGGGTGGGGCGATTCTGGTCGCGGCCATGCTGATTCCCATCCCGATCGTCCATCTGGTCGGAATCCCGCTGATGCTGATCGTTGGAGTGGTGATCGCGATGCGGCAATTCGCCTCCGCTGTGCGGTTGCGGCCGGTGAAGATCGCCTGTCCGCGGTGCGGCGGACCCAATCGCGTCGGCGGCGGGCTCGGCTATCGCAGCATCGCCGACCCGATCGAGCGCAGTTGCGAGCAGTGCCGGCGAACTCTGAGCCTGATCGTGACGGCGCGGGACTCATCGCAGCCGCCCGCTTGACATACAACATCGCGGTGCTGGTCGGCAGCCTGCGCCGCGGATCGATCACCCGCATGGTCGCGCATGCCTTGACCCGCCTGGCGCCGCCGACTTTGCACTTGCACGAGATCGAGCTGGGTGACCTGGCGATGTACAACGCCGACCTCGAAGACGAACCGCCCGAGCCGTGGCGGCGATTCCGCGATGAGGTACGCGCGGCCGACGGCGTTCTGTTCGTCACCCCTGAATACAATCGATCGGTGCCGGGTGTGCTGAAGAATGCCATCGACGTGGGATCGCGTCCCAGCGGCGCGAACGCGTGGAACGGGAAGCCGGGCGCCGTCGTGAGCGTGACATCGGGCGCGCTGGGAGCGTTCGGCGCCAATCACCATCTCCGCCAGTCGCTGGTGTACGTCAACGTACCGGTCATGGCGCAGCCCGAAGCGTACATCGGCCAGGCCTCGACCCTGGTCGACGAGCAGGGAATCGTGCTCCGTGACGATACCCGCGTGTTCTTCGCCGCGTTCATGAATGCCTTCGCCGCGTGGGTCGCCCGTCACGCCCCGTCCGCCTGACATCGTTCAGCTTCCGTAATCGACACCCACCGCGAGCCGCAGCGACATGTCGAACGCCGTGAGCCCGCTCACCGGCACCACGTTCCCTCCTTTTCTCTTTCTCTCCGTCTCTCCTTGTTCATCCGACCGCCCGCTCGCCCAGCCACGGCAGCGCTTTCGGACGCCGCCGCTCGTGGAGACGGAATCGCGCCACCGCGTTCTTCTGCAGGTGGCGGGCCATCTCCTCGACATCGTCGGTGAAAAGGATCAGGCGCATGTCGGCCGCCGAGATGGTGCCACGATCGATCATGTCGCCCAGGAATACCCGCAACGGCGCCCAGTATTCGGTGCCGATCAGCACCACCGGGAACGGCTCGATCTTACCGGTCTGGATCAGCGTCAGCGCCTCGAACATCTCGTCCATCGTGCCCATCCCGCCCGGCATGACCACGAATGCATATGAATACTTGAACAGCAGCACCTTGCGGACGAAGAGGTAGTCGCAGGTGACCCAGCGATCGAGATAGCGATTGGGTTGCTGTTCGTGCGGCAGGCGGATGTTGCATCCCACCGAAATCCCGCCGGCCTCACGGGCACCGCGATTGGCCGCTTCCATCATGCCGGGGCCGCCGCCGGTCATCACCGTGAACCCCATCTCCGCCAGACGGCCGCCGACCTGCCGGGCGACCGCGTAGGTCTCGTTGCCCTCGGCGATACGCGCCGATCCGAAGACGGTGACGCAGGGGCCGACGAAATGCAACGCGCGAAAGCCGCGCAGGAAATCGCGCACCGTCCGCAGCAGCAGCAGGAACTCCCGCGCCCGCGAATGCGGGCCCTCGAGGAGGATCCGTTCCGACTGCTCGCCCGCTTCCTGCTGCGCCATCGCTGAGCCGCCCCGGTCGAGGTGCGTCAGGAATGTACCCGTTCGGCAGTGGACAACGCGGCGGCGCGGGCGTATGGTCGAGGCGATGCCTGTCGCGCCGCCGGTGCTCGTCAACGTCCTGATCCTGCTGATCGTCGTCGCGACCGGTGTCGCGCTGATCACCCGGCGCGTCGGCGTGCCGTACACTGTCGGGCTGGTCGTCGCCGGTCTCGGGCTCGGGGCCTTCCGCCTCATCGCGGCGCCGCATCTCACGCGGGAGCTGGTGTTCAGCGTTTTTCTTCCGGGCCTGGTCTTCGAGGCGGCGCTGCGCTTGCGGTTCGCCGACGTCCGGCGCGATCTCCAGGCGATCGTGGCGCTGGCGGTGCCGGGTGTTGTCTTGGCGCTGCTGCTCACGGCGGTCCTCCTGGTCATGGCGTCGCGCCTGCTTCCCGGCGCCGACGGCTTCGGGTGGCGGCAGGGCCTCGTCTTCGGCGCGCTGATCGCGGCCACTGATCCGATTGCTGTTGTGGCGCTCTTTCGATCGCTGGCGGCACCGGCGCGGCTCACGGTCCTGATCGAGGCGGAGAGTCTCCTCAATGACGGGACCGCGATCGTCTTCTTCGGGCTGATCATGACGGCGACTGCCGGCGGCGACGCCCTGTTCAGCCACCTGTTGCTGGAGTTCTTCCGGGT
>JBOHRZ010000415.1:0-2400 GCA_050732975.1 Gemmatimonadales bacterium | reverse complement strand
ACCGATCAGTGACCCGTCCGTTACATCCCCGTGACGTACAACCCACCGACCCGGTCTAACCTCATGCTGCCATGATAACCGCCGCTCCCGACACGGAACCGACGAGCCCGCGTCACCGCCTCCGCTCCCTGACCGCCGCCGCGCGCGGCGACCAGATCTTTCGCGGGCTGCTCATCCTCGCGGCCATGATGATTCCGGCGCTGATCGTGGCACTGGTCGTCATGCTGTACCGCGGCGCCGCGCCAGCGATCGCCAAATTCGGCATCAACTTCGCGTTCACCAGCACCTGGGATCCGGTGGCCGGTGTCTTCGGCGCGTGGCCGATGATCGTCGGGACGCTGCTGACCTCGTTCCTGGCACTGCTGATCGCCGTGCCGCTCTCGCTCGGCGTCGCGGTGTATCTCACCGAGTTCGCACCGGGGTTCATCCGGCGGCCGGTGGCCACGGTGATCGAGCTGCTCGCCGCGATCCCCAGCGTGGTGTACGGGCTCTGGGGACTCTTCGTCCTGATCCCGGTGCTGCAGCGCAGCATCTTTCCCGTCATTCGCAGCGCCCTCGGATTTCTGCCCTTCTTCCGAGGCGCCATTTACGGACCGTCGGTGCTGGCGGCGAGCATTATCCTGGCCATCATGGTGATGCCGTTCATCATGTCGGTCGCGCGCGAAGTGCTGCTCGCGGTGCCCAACAACCAGCGCGAAGCAGCGCTGGCGCTGGGCGCAACCCGCTGGGAAGCGGTCCGCACCGCGATCGTTCCCTACGCGCGCTCGGGGATCATCGGGGCGATCATCCTCGGGCTGGGCCGCGCCCTCGGCGAGACAATGGCGGTCACGATGCTGATCGGGAACAGCCATGACCTGTCCAAGTCGCTCTTCGCTCCTGGATACACCATGGCAGCGGCGATCGCCAACGAATTCAACGAGGCCGCCACGCCGATGCACTACGCGGCGCTGACCTATGTGGCGTTGCTGCTGTTTGTGATCACGGTTCTGGTGAACGCGGCGGCCCGTATGCTGATCTGGCGGGTCAATCGCGGGTCGGTGTCCGGAGGGCGGGGGATATGAACCGTCGCGTGCTCCGCCGCTACAAGAGCAATGCGATGGTGGCATTGATGATTGTCGCCGTCGTCATCGCGGTCGCGCCGCTGCTGTTCATTCTCGGCTCGCTCCTGGTGAAGGGGGCCAGCAGCCTCAACCTCGCCTTCTTCACGAGGATACCGGCGCCGCCGGGCGAAACCGGCGGCGGCGTACTGAATGCCATTGTCGGCACGCTGATCATCGTGGGGTTGGCCAGCGTGATCGGCGTCCCGATCGGTGCCGCCGCCGGCATCTACTGCGCCGAGTACCCGGGCAGCCGACTGGCGCTGGTGACGCGATTCCTGTCCGACGTGATGAACGGCACGCCCTCGATCGTGGTTGGCGTCTTCGCGTGGACGCTGCTGGTGGCGACCCAGAAGCACTACTCGGCCATCTCCGGGAGCGTGGCGCTCGCCGTGCTGATGGTACCGATGGTGATGCGCACCACCGAGGAGCTGATCAAGCTGGTCCCCAACTCCTTGCGCGAGGCCGCGCTCGCCCTGGGCTATTCCCGCTGGCGGACGACGCTGTCGATCATCCTGCGTACCGCGCTGCCGGGAATCGTCACCGGGACCCTGCTGGCCATCGCCCGCGTCGCCGGGGAAACCGCGCCGCTGCTCTTCACGGCTCTCGGCAACCAGTTCCTGACCTTCAACCCCAAACAACCGATGGAGGCACTGCCGCTGATCGTGTTCACCTACGCCAGCGGACCCTATCCCGAATGGCACCGGTTCGCGTGGGCGGCGGCGCTGGTGCTCATCCTGGTGGTGCTGGTTCTGAGCATCGCTGCACGGATCGTCACCCGGCAGCGGTTCGGAATCAGCCGTGACTGAGGCGATCCCGCGCATGCAGACACAGATGCTCACGGCGATGTACGGCAAGTTTGCCGCGGTCAAGAACGTCTCGCTCGACTTTGCCGCCAATCAGGTGCACGCCCTGATCGGCCCGTCGGGATGCGGCAAGTCGACCTTCCTCCGTTCGCTCAACCGGATGCACGAGATGTCGGTCGGCGGATGGGTGACGGGCAAGGTCCTCCTCGACGGCGCCAACATCTATGACGGCGGCGTCAGCGTGATCCAGTTGCGCCGCCGCGTCGGGATGGTCTTCCAGAAGCCGACGCCGTTTCCGACCAAGTCGATCTACGACAACGTCGCCGCGGGCCTGATCCTCGAAGGCGGGCGCCGGAGGGCGCAGCTCGATGAGGTCGTCGAGCGCTCGCTCCGGCGGGCGGCGTTATGGGACGAGGTCAAGGATCGTCTCCATGGCAGTGCGATCGCGCTATCCGGCGGGCAGCAACAACGCCTCTGCGTTGCGCGCACCATCGCCC
>JBOHRZ010000414.1:0-2411 GCA_050732975.1 Gemmatimonadales bacterium | reverse complement strand
CCCGCGCCTGTTCCCAGGCGTGATACGACGATCGCGTGAGCGGCGACGCCTGCACGTGCGTAAAGCCCATCGCCATGCCGATGTCGTGGAGCTCGCCGAACTCGGCCGGCGTGTAGTAGCGCGCCACCGGCAGGTGCGACGACGAAGGGCGCAGGTACTGGCCCAGCGTCACGATATTCACGTCGCTGTGGCGAAGATCGCGAAGGCAGGTGACGAGTTCATCCCATTCCTCGCCCATGCCGACGATGATCCCGGACTTGGTCAGGCCATCAGGGGCCATTTCGCGAGCCCTGGCGAGCAATCGCAACGCACGGGGGTACCGACCCCCCGGGCGCGCCAGTGGATAGAGGCGCTCGGCCGTCTCGAGATTGTGATTGAGAATATCCGGTGACGCGTCCATGACGATGCGCAAGGCGCGATCCGATCCCTTGAAGTCGGGAATCAGCACCTCGACGGTGGTCCCGGGCGTGCGGCGGCGGATTTCGGTGATGCAACCCGCGAAGGCTTCGGCGCCGCCGTTCTCGAGATCGTCGCGGTCGACCGACGTGATGACCACGTGCTGCAGTCCCATCGCTTCCACGGCGTCGGCGAGGCGGGCCGGCTCGGCGGGATCGAACGCCTTCGGCGTGCCGTGCGAGACCGCACAATAGGCGCAGTTCCGGGTGCAGACATCGCCGAGAATCATGAAGGTCGCCGCCTTGTGCTCCCAGCACTCACCGATGTTGGGGCAGCGGGCTTCCTCGCAGACGGTATGCAGGCCCAGCTCGCGCATCATCCGCTGCACGTGCAGGAAACCCGGGCCTCCCGGCGCGGTCACCTTGAGCCACGACGGTTTACGATCCCGCGCGACCCCCGGCAGAGATGGCTGCAGTCGCGGATCGGCCGGAAGATCGGCGGGGCGGCGGCTGAGTTGTACGAGCGGTGCTGCCACCCGAACTCCTTATGCTGCTTGCGATTGCCGTGCCGGAACGTCCGGCGCTGGCAGCAAAAAGATAGCGGGGTCCGGAAGAACCCCGCCATTGGTTGTGCCGCCGCGGAACGACGCGGAATTACGGCACTGCGTTGACGGTGACGTCGGTCTTGAACTTTATCGGCAGGGTATTGCCCGCCATGCTCATATTCGCATGGCCGGACCCGGTAGTCGTCGCGGAACTGGCGAGCATCCCGGGCACCGTGGTGAGCTGGCTGGTTCCGGCCAACTGCATGTCCATCTGCACCGCCGCCGCGCCGACCTTGGTGGAGCCCGTCCAGTTGGCGTCGAATTCCATCGCATTGCCGGCGCCCGGCTTCGCGGTCCAGGTATAGACGCGCAAGCCCGTGGCGGCGCTCTCGGCCACGGTCGTGTCGGTTCGCACGGTGTCGACCCAACTGTCGCCCGCCTTGGCCTGGCGCATTCCCTTGACGAGCATTTCGATGCCGCTGACGAGCTGCATGGCCTGCAGGTTCATCGGGGTCGGGACGAGCGAGCTCGCCGCCGTCCCGTTCACGACGTAAATGTGGAAGACGCTTCCCTTGGCATCTTCGCGCATTGCATCCGGAAGCATCGCCGTCAGGTCGCCCGCGTCATACGTGCTCGAATCGACCACCACCTGAGCGAGCTGCCCGCCGCTGGTATCGCTGACGGTGATGCTGACGTATGCCGACAGCGTCATGGTGTAGGTGACGGCGGCCTGCCCGAGCGACGTGGCGTCGATATCGGTGACGGTCGTCGACACGATCTTGTATCGGGACGCCGCCGCCGGTCGTGGGGCCGGACCGCTCATCGCGTGAATCGCCAGAAGAAGTGGCAGCATCAACCGCCTCGCCGATCGGGGGAATTGAACGCCAAAGATAAGTCGGCGGCCATCACCATTCCCAGAATCGTTCCGGCCGGAAGGCCGCAAGTTCCGGTACGGCATCGCCGGCGAACCGGCGGGCGAGGAGTTCGCCGGTTACGCCGCCGAGGAGCATGCCGTTGCGGCCGTGCCCGGTGGCGTACCAGAGCCCCGGCAACCGCGGTTCCGGTCCGATGATCGGGAGGCCGTCCGGGGTGACCGGCCGCAGCCCGACCCAGGACCGGATCGGCTCGCTTTGCGCCAGCGCCGGATAGAGGCGGGCGGCGTGGCGCCGGAGATCGAGGCCGGCGCCGACGGTCGCCGCGACTTCGAACCCGGCGTGTTCCACGGTCGCACCGACCACCATCTCGTCGCCCCGGCGGAGCAGGCAGCAGTGGCCGCCGAAGATGACGGCCGGCGGGGCGTCGCCGGGCCAGGCAAATGAAATCATCTGGCCCCGGACCGGTTCCACCGAGAGCGGTCGCGGCAGTCGGTCGATTCGGCCGGACCAAGCTCCTGCCGCAACGATCACAGCAGGTGCATGGTGGATCTCGCGTTCGCCGCGCACCCCGCGCAACGTTCCCTGCTCGATGACCA
>JBOHRZ010000413.1:0-2413 GCA_050732975.1 Gemmatimonadales bacterium | reverse complement strand
GCGCTGCTGAAGCCGCTGCGTTGGCGCTCCATCGGGCCATTCCGGGGCGGGCGGGTATTGACCGTCAGCGGCGTTCCAGGCGAGGCGCACCATTTCTACTTCGGCGCCGTGAACGGTGGAGTGTGGGAGACACTTGACGCGGGTCGGACCTGGGCGCCGATTTTCGATTCGGTACCGGTGGGCTCGGTGGGCGCACTCGCTGTAGCGCCATCTGATCCCAAAGTCATCTACGTCGGTACAGGCGAGGCCGACATGCGCTCGGATATCGCGCAAGGTGCGGGCCTCTTCCGATCGAGCGATTCCGGGCGAAGCTGGCAGGCGATCGGACTGGACGATTCGCAGCAGATCGGGCGCATCCTGGTCGATTCGGCCAATCCTGATGGGGTGCTGGTCGCGGCCCTGGGACACCCCTACGGTCCCAACGAGACTCGCGGCGTATTCCATTCGACGGATGGAGGCAAGACTTGGCGGCGTACGCTCTACAAGGACGCTGACACTGGCGCAATCGACCTGGCGGCTGAGCCGGGACGTTCAAGCGTCGTTTACGCCTCGATGTGGCAGACGCGCCGGCCACCCTGGAACGTCTATCCGCCCTCCAGCGGCCCTGGCAGCGGCCTGTACAAATCGAGTGATGGCGGCGAGACCTGGACTGCGCTGACAGGCAACGGGCTGCCCGGCAGGCCCGGGCGCATCGGGATCGGTGTCTCGCCCTCGAAACCGAACCGGGTGTTCGCGCTGGTCGATGCTGCGGACGGCGGCCTTTACCGCTCCGACGATGCGGGTGCGAGCTGGGCTCATGTCAGCGGTGACCGCCGGATCTGGCAGCGCGGCTGGTACTTCGGCGGCGTGACCGTTGATCCTGCGAATGCCGACATCGTCTATATCTGCAATACCGCGCTGTATCGCTCGAACGACGGCGGCCGGAACTTCGTCCCGGTCAAGGGCGCCCCCGGGGGCGATGACTATCATGAGTTGTGGATCGACCCGGCGAATCCGCAGCGACGCATACTCGGCGTCGACCAGGGCGCGCTGGTTACTCTCGACGGGGGGACGAGCTGGAGCTCCTGGTACAACCAGCCCACTGGCCAGTTCTATCACGTCATCACGGATAACCGCTTCCCGTACTGGGTTTATGGAGCACAGCAGGACTCCGGCGCGGCCGGCATTCCCAGTCGCACCGATAACATCGACGGCATCAATCTGACGCAGTTTCGCGAAACCACCGCCGGCGGCGAAAGCGACAACATCGCCCCGGACCCGGATGACCCGGAGGTCATTTTTGGCGGGCGCGTCGACAAGCTCGACCTGCGCACCGGGCAGACGCAGAGGGTCTCTCCGGCATTGGCGCATCCGGACCTCTACCGCGGCACCTGGACCCTGCCGCTCGTGTTCGGCAAGCCCGGCAGTCATGCGCTCTACTTCGGCAACCAGCGTGTATTTCGTACGACCGATCGCGGCAAGCACTGGGACGCGATCAGCCCGGATCTGAGCCGGGAGCAGCCGCAAACTCCGCCTGATCTCGATCCTGCGACCCTCGAAGACAACGAGCGAGCCGGCCCGCGCCGCGGTGTCGTCTATACGATCGGCCCCTCGCCACTCGACGCTCGGCTCATCTGGGCAGGAACCGATGACGGACTGGTCTGGCGCACCCGCGACGGCGGTGATCACTGGCAGGATGTCACGCCCGCGGCACTGGGTGCCTGGTCGAAGGTCGGCGTGCTGGAGCCCTCTCATTTCGATGCGCAAAGCGCGTACATCGCCGTGGACCGACATCGTTTGGACGATCCGCGGCCCTATATTTATCGCACCCACGACGGTGGAACGACCTGGACGTTGATTGCGGATGGCATCGCCGATGGAGGGACGCTCAACACAGTCAACGTGGTGCGGGAGGATCCCGCGCATCGAGGCCTGCTGTATTGCGGCACCGAACGCGGTGTCTATGTTACTTTCGATGACGGAAATCACTGGCAGGCGCTGCAACAGAACCTCCCAAGGACCTCCGTGCGGGACGTGCAGGTGCACGACGCAGATCTGGTGATCGCGACCCACGGCCGCGGCTTCTGGATCATGGATGACATCGCACCGCTGCGATCGCTGGCAGACGATGCCGGCGGCGCCACTCGGCTGTTTCCACCCGCGACGGCCTATCGATTGCGATCCACTGGTTTCACCGGAACGCCGATGCCCAAGGATGAGCCAATGGGTGAAAATCCGCCGCTGGGCGCTTACATCGACTACGCGCTGGAGGACGATTCCGGCGCACCCGTCACGCTGACCATTTCGGATGCCCGCGGCGCGCTCGTGCGGACCTTCAGCAGCAGCGACAAACTGCTGCAGACGGACCTCGTCAAGATCGAAACCGCACCCGAATGGATCGTGGCGCCCGGGCCGCTTGCAAGCGGCCAGGGCG
>JBOHRZ010000412.1:0-2420 GCA_050732975.1 Gemmatimonadales bacterium | reverse complement strand
ACGCACACGCCCACGGCGTAGTGCATCGCGACATCAAACCCGACAACGTGCTGCTCTCCGGCGGCGCAGCGGTCGTCACCGACTTCGGCATCGCCAAGGCGATCAGCGCGTCGCGGACCGCCGCCCCGGGCGCCACGCTCACGCAGCTCGGCACCTCGCTCGGCACCCCGGCCTACATGGCGCCCGAGCAGGTGGCCGGTGATCCGAACATCGATCACCGCGTCGACCTCTACGCGCTGGGGTGCATGGCGTTCGAGATCCTCACCGGGCAGCAACCGTTCGCCAACCGCACACCACAGAAGATGCTGGCCGCGCACCTCAGCGAGGCGCCGCCGAGCATCGTCGCGCTGCGCGGCGACACGCCGCCCGCGCTGGCGCAACTCGTCGGTAAACTCCTGGAGAAGGATCCCGGCGACCGTCCGCAATCGGCGGGCGCGGTGCTGCAGGCGCTCGACGTCGCGGTGACCACGAGCGCGCCGACGATGGCGTTCTCGGGTCCCGGCATGTTCAGGAAGGCGCTGCTGTGGTGGACCGTGGCGACCATTGTCGTGCTGCTCTGCACCAAAGCGGCGATCATCGCCATCGGGCTACCCGACTGGGTCTTCCCGGGTGCGATTGTCATCATGGCGCTCGGACTCCCGGCCTTGGCGATCACCGCGTACGTGCAGCGGGTCGCGCGTCACACGGCGACTGCGACGCCGACGCTGACCCCCGGCGGCACGATGGCACCGAAGATGCCGAGCGGGACGATCGCCACGATGGCGATGAAGGCCAGTCCGCATCTCACCTGGCGGCGTACCCGGCGCGGCGGCGTGATCGCGGTGGGCGGGTTTGTGGTTCTGGTGTTGCTCTTCATGATCACCCGCGCCCTCGGGATCGGTCCCTGGGGATCGTTGCTGGCGGCAGGGAAGTTCAATGTCAGCGACAAGGTTCTGCTGGCTGACCTGTCCGCGGAATCCCAGGATTCGAGCCTTGCGCCGGTCATGGCCGAGGCGGTTCGGGCGGCGCTGTCGCAGTCGAACGCCGTTCACGTCGTCGATCAGGCCGATGTCGCTACGGCGCTGCAGGAGATGAAGCGCCCCAGGGATACCCGCCTCGACGATCCCACCGTCGTGCAGGAAGTTGCCGCGCGGACCAACGCCAAGGCGATTCTGGGCGGCCGACTGGTTCACGTTCAGAGCGGCTATCTGGTGAGCCTCAACCTCACGGCCACCCAGGGCGGCGCGATGCTCGCCTCGTACCAGGCCACGGCCAAGGGGGTCACCGATCTCCTGAATGCGGTCGACGGAATCACCCGCAAGCTGCGCGGAAAGGTCGGCGAGTCGCTCAAGCGGGTGCAACATTCGATCCCACTCGAACGCGCCACGACCACGTCGCTAGAAGCCCTTCGCCTCTACAGCGACGCTGTGGTGGCCAATGACGTCGACCAGGACTATCCCCGGGCGGTGCAGCGCTCGCGGCAGGCGGTGGCGATCGACACCACCTTCGCGCTGGCGTGGCGCAAGCTGGCAGTGGCCCTCCACAACAGTCGGGCGTCCACCGAGGCGGTGGATTCGGCGATCGGGAAGGCATTCCGTTACTCCGACCGGTTGCCGGATCTGGAGAAGTACCTGGTGCTGGGCGAGTACTACGAGTCGGACCTGCACGCGGCGGACCGGGGCAAGGCGCTGGCGGCGTATCAGAACGCGTATGCGATCGACAGCACAAATCTGATCGCGCTCAACGAGCTCGGTCGTCTGTACGGCATGCGCCAGCAATCCGACAGCTCGCTACTGTTCTTTCGCCGTGAGTTCCAGCGTCAGCCCAATCTGTTCACGGCGGGAGCCTACGCTCGCGCGATGGAGTATGCCGGCTCGGTTGATTCGGCCACGGCTCTGCTTGACTCAGTGATGAAGGCGACCCCGGCAGCAGCGACAAGCCAAGCCGTGCAAGGGGGTCGTGCCCAGGTCTTCGTCGCCACCAACCAATGGGATTCCGCCGGGGCCGTTGCCGAGATCCTGAGGCGGTCGCGGTTCGGCTTGATTCGCCTCCAGGGACTCGGCAGCGCCGAAGCAATCGCCCTGCGATCCGGTCAGCTCACGCGCGCCGTCGGGCTGGACAGCGAGGCGACGGCGCTCCGGGCCTCCCTGACTGCCGGTCCGCCGCTCTACGGACTCGCGCAAGCGCAGATGGACATCACGTTTCGAGGGCGGGCGCCGGACGGAGTCGCCATTCTCGATGCCATCGTCGCCGGAAGCCAATGGGCCGCGAGCCGGCCCAACGATCGTCCGTACGACCAGGTCGTCCACCTCTACGCCCTTGCCGGAAAGCCGGATCGGGCGCGCGCGGTGCTCGAGCAGAACCTGGCGATCGATCCGGGTGCCGCGGCGCCGGACAGCCGCGCGATGAACGCCGACGACCGGGCCGAAATTGCCCTGGCC
>JBOHRZ010000411.1:0-2422 GCA_050732975.1 Gemmatimonadales bacterium | reverse complement strand
GTGCTCGATCAATTGCGTCGATAGGCACTATCAGTTGATCTGAACATCGTGGAGGGATTTGCGTCCGGCCAGGGACGCCGGTGCCGGTATCATCTTCGAATTGCTTTCGGATCCGCCGCCGAAACGGTGGCATTGCTGGAACTTCTTGCCGAGTTGAAGGCGCCAGCGCCAAGCACAATCAGCGAACTTGTCGCGACCGCAAAGGCCGCGCGCTATCTCACATTGCGACTGCTGCGTCGCACCGCGGTTGAGTAGCTCTCCCCGCTCTCCCCGCTCTCCCCGCTCTCCCCGCTCTCTCTGCTCACTCCTGCTCCTCATACTGCTCCTTGAGCTTCGCGACAACATTTGGGTCGGCGAGGGTGGTGGTGTCTCCCAGCGTTCTTCCTTCAGCGATATCTCGCAGCAGGCGTCGCATGATCTTCCCCGACCGCGTCTTCGGCAGATCGGCCGTAAAGAGGATGTCGTCGGGCTTGGCGATCGCCCCGATCTGCTCGGCGACATGGTCGCGGAGTTCGTCGCGCAGCGTGCTGGAGGGCTGGTAGCCGTCCCTGAGCGTGACGAACGCGGCCAGCGCCTGTCCCTTGATTTCGTGCTCGCGGCCGACCACCGCCGCTTCGGCCACTGCCGGATGCGCCACCAGCGCGCTTTCGACTTCCATGGTGCCGATCCGGTGTCCGGCGACGTTGAGCACGTCATCCACCCGGCCCAGGATCCACCAGTAGCCATCCTCGTCGCGCTTGGCGCCGTCGCCGGCGAAATACCTTCCCGGGAAGCGATTCCAGTAGGTCTCGCGGTAGCGGTCGTCGTCGCCGTAGATGGTGCGCAGCATTCCCGGCCAGGGCGAAGTGATGGTGAGGAATCCGCCGCCGACGTCGACCGGCTCGCCCTTCGCATCGACCAGTTCGGCTTCGATGCCGGGGAAGGGCACCGTCGCCGATCCCGGCTTGGTCACGGTCACGCCGGGTAGCGGCGTGATCATGATCCCGCCGGTCTCCGTCTGCCACCAGGTGTCGACGATCGGGCAGCGGCCGCCGCCGATCTGTTGGTGATACCAGATCCAGGCTTCGGGGTTGATCGGCTCACCGACAGTACCCAGCAGGCGGAGCATCGAGAGATCGTGCCGCGCCGGGTGTTCGGTGCCCCATTTCATGAAGGCGCGAATCGCGGTCGGCGCCGTGTACAGCACGGTGACACCGTAGCGCTCGCAGATGTCCCAGACCCGGTCGCGCGCCGGCCAGTCCGGCGCACCTTCGTACATGAGCACCGTGGCGCCGTTGGCGAGCGGACCGTACACGACGTACGAATGTCCGGTGACCCAGCCCACGTCTGCGGTGCACCAGAAGACGTCGCCGTCGCGCAGGTCGAAGACATACTTCGTCGTCGCGGCGGCCTGGGTGAGGTAGCCGCCGGTGGTATGCACGATCCCTTTCGGCTTGCCCGTCGTTCCCGACGTGTACAGGATGAACAGCAGATCTTCGGCGTCCATCCATTCGGCGTCGCACGCCGCGCTCTGCTGATCCAGCGTCCGGTGCCACCAGTGATCGCGTCCTTCCGTCATCGGACACTGCGTCGGGTCGAGCAGCGCGCCGCCGCGGTGCACCACGAGACAACTGGTGATCGAAGGACAATCCGCCAGCGCGTCGTCGGCGAAGCGCTTGAGCGGCAGCACCTGCCCGCGCCGGTAGCCGCCGTCGGCGGTGATGCAGCACACCGCCTTCGCGTCGTTGATCCGGTCGCGGAGCGATTGCGCGGAAAATCCGCCGAACACCACCGAGTGCACCGCACCAATCCGGGCGCACGCCAGCATCGCGACGGCGGCCTCGGGGATCATCGGCAGATAGATCGCCACCCGGTCGCCGCGCTTGACGCCGAGACCTCGCAGTGCGTTCGCGGCGCGGCAGACCTCCCGGTGCAACTCCCAGTAGGTCAGCACCCGGCGGTCGCCGGGCTCGCCCTCCCAGATCAGGGCGGCCTGATTGCGACGGGCTCCGGCAAGATGCCGATCGAGGCAGTTGTACGACGCGTTGAGCATTCCGCCGGCGAACCACCTCGCATGAGGCAGCTCCCACTCGAGCGCCGTCGACCACGGGGCGAACCAGTGCAGGTCGCCGGCTCGCGCTTCCCAGAAGCCAATGCGGTCCCGCGATGCCTCGTCGTAGAGCGCGCTGGTCGCCAGAGCCCGCCCGGCAAACTCGGCCGGAGGCGGAAAGCGGCGCTGCTCGATCAGCAGGGTGTCGAGACGGTCAGTCATGTTCAGAAGGTGCCTCGCCCGGAGGCGATCGGAAAGGGGTTTCCACCGATGCACATTCGCCACACCCCGGCCCCTGCCGGGCGTCGCCCGACCCCCCGACGCCCCCTGTAGCCACTGGCAAGGCCCTTGCTCTGCTGCCTTGAGCCGTCACCGGCAGGGAGGCTTGTTGAC
>JBOHRZ010000410.1:0-2436 GCA_050732975.1 Gemmatimonadales bacterium | reverse complement strand
GTTCGGCATTGACGAGGCGGTGAAGATCACCAGCGAGGTCGCCGACGCGCTCGACTATGCGCATCGCCACGGCGTGATCCACCGCGACATCAAGCCCGAGAACATCCTGCTCCACGACGGTCGCCCGATGGTGATGGACTTCGGCATCGCGCTGGCCGTGAGTGCGGCAGCCGGCGGTCGCATGACCGAAACCGGGTTGAGTCTCGGCACGCCGCACTACATGTCGCCGGAACAGGCCACCGCGGACAAGCAGATCACGGCACGCTCGGACATCTATTCACTCGGCGCGGTGCTCTACGAGATGCTCACCGGCGAGCCGCCGCACATGGGTAATTCCGCACAGCAGATCATCATGAAGATCGTGGCCGAGGACGTGCAACCGGTCACGCACCTGCGGAAGAACGTTCCGGCGAACGTCACCGCCGCGGTGAGCGAGGCGCTGGAGAAACTGCCGGCGGATCGGTTCGAGAGCGCCAAGGCCTTTGCTGACGCGCTGACGAATCCGCACTTTGTCGGCGCGACAGCCGGTGCGGGTGCCGCGGCGACGTCGAGTGGGCTGCGCGGCTTCAAGGGGTTGGTCCGCAACCCGTGGTGGTGGGCCACGGTCGCGGTGGCGGTGGCGGCGTTGGTGTTTACCGCCGTCGTCGCGCCGCGCTCGGCGCAAACGTCGGCGCCGGTGTTCACGGCCCGGACCTTCGAGACACGCGCGATCTTCAACGCGCGCTTCATGCCCGATGGACAGACCCTCGTGTTCAGCGGCCTGCCCGCGGTCGGCACCGTGTCCCATCTGTCCGTCATCAGGCCGGATCAGGCGGATCCGACTCCCGTCGGCCCGGACTCCACCGCCCTGCTCAGCGTGTCGGCGACCGGCGTGCTCGCCATCCTCACCCACGCGAGATACAACGGCGGGCATCGCATCTTCATCGGGACGCTCGCTACGTATTCGCTCGGCGGCGAAGCGCCGCACGAGGTCACCACCGGTGTGCGGGAGGCCGACTGGTCTCCCGCCGATACCAGTATGGCGGTGGTCCGCGACAGTGGTGGCACGGACCTGCTGGAGTATCCGGTCGGCACGGTCCTGGCGCGCTCGCAGGGGTGGTTCTCTGATCCCAAGGTATCACCCTCCGGAGATGCCGTTGCGTACCTCGAGCATCCGGCGAAGTGGGATGATCGCGGCAGGGCCGTGATCATCGATCACGCCGGCCGCGCGGTGGCAGCTTCACCGGTCTTCTGGGGTCTCGAGGGGATCGCCTGGCGCCCGGACGGCAAGAGCATCTTCTACTCGGCCGTCGGGGGGACGGGTGGCGGCGCCGACTATGCGGTGCGAGAACTCGATCGCTCCGCACGCGAGCGCCCGGCCCTCTCGGGCCCGGGCAACCTGACCGTACAGGACGTCTCCCGGACCGGCCGGCTGCTGGTGACGAGCGACGATCAGCCGGAGCGCCTCACCGGACGTGGACCCGGCGCGGATCGTGACACCTCGATGGGAGTGCGGAACTACCCCGGAGGCCCGCATCTGAGCGGTGACGGCCGATACCTCGCGTTCAGCGACCAGAGCGCCGCGGGAGGGGTCAACTACGCCGTGCTGGTCCGCAAGACCGACGGGTCTGCGCCGGTCCGTCTCGGCGAAGGCGATCCGCTGGCGATCTCCGCCAAAGGCGGTCTCGTCCTGGCGAGCGTGCCCACCAATCCGGCCCGGCTCATGCTCTACCCCACGGGACCCGGCACCGCCCGCCGGCTCGATGCCGGACAGTTCCAGTCGTTGAACTACGGTTTGGGTGGTCTGCGAGTCGCCGGCCGCGACACCGTTGTCTTCTTCTGCGGCGCGGAGGTGGGGAAGCCCGGAAGATGCTTCGTGGAATCCCTCCAGCGTGATTCCATCATGCCGGTCACACCGCTTGGAGTCGCAACCGGATGGTTGTCGCCGGATGGCAGCCACGTCCTGGCGGCGGTGGGGGACAGCTTCGCGATCTATCCGGTCGGCGGCGGCGCGCCACGGCCCGCGATCGGCCTCCGTTCTGATGACCGGCCGATCCGGTGGAGTCCCGACGGACGAAATGTCTGGGTGTGGGCGAGTCCGCATACCGCGGCCTCGCTGCAGGTCGTGCGTCTCGACCCCGCGACCGGCGCTCGCTCGCCGCTGCTGAGCATCGTGCCGGGCGAACTGGTGGGCGTGCGTGCGCTGGGCGAACTGGCGCTGTCCGACGATACCCACGTCTACGCCTACGTCGAAGTCAGGTATACGTCACAACTCTATACCGTGGATGGCGTCCGATGAGCGACGCGGCCGGGCGCCTCTCCGCTGCGTTGGCCGACCGCTACACCATCGAGCGCGAGCTCGGCCAGGGCGGCATGGCCACGGTCTATCTGGCCGTGGACCGCAAGCACGATCGCAAGGTGGCGATCAAGGTTCTCAGGCCCGAACTCGCCGCCGTC
>JBOHRZ010000409.1:0-2442 GCA_050732975.1 Gemmatimonadales bacterium | reverse complement strand
CTGTGCTGCATGACGTTCGAGCTGCTCACCGGCCAGCAGCCGTACGCCAATCGCACCCCGCAGAAAATGCTCGCGGCGCATCTCAGCGAGGCGGTGCCGTCGGCGTCAGCGCTGCGGCCGGAAACCCCGGCGGTGCTCTCGGTGCTCGCGTCGCACCTGATGGCGAAGGATCCGGGCCAGCGACCGCAGACCGCCAATGAAGTGCTGCAGATCCTCGATGCCGCGGTCACCACCAGCGCGCCGACGATGGCGTTTTCCGGCCCGGGAATGCTGAAGAAGGCGCTGCTGTGGTGGGTCGTGGCAACGGCCGTGGTCCTGCTCTGCGCCAAAGCCGCGATCATCGCCATCGGGTTGCCCGACTGGGTCTTTCCGGGGGCGATGGTGGTGATGGGCCTCGGGCTGCCAATGCTGCTGGTGACGGCGTACGTGCAGCGGGTGGCGCGCAGGGTGGCGACGACGACGCCGACGCTCACTCCCGGCGGGACGCAGTCTTCCCGGATGCCGAGCGGCACGATCGCCACCATGGCGATGAAGGCCAGTCCGCACGTCACCTGGCGCCGGACCAGGCGCGGCGGAATCTTCGCCGTCGGCGGGTTCGCCTGCGTGGTGGTGCTGTTCATGGCGACCCGGGCGATGGGCATCGGGCCGTGGGGATCATTGCTGGCGGCCGGAAAGCTCGGCGCCAACGACCGCATCGTGCTCGCTGACTTTGATGTGCCGACCGCCGACTCGGCGCTGGCGCCGATCATCAGCGCCGCGGTTCGTGCCGCACTGTCGCAGTCGCGAACGATCAACCTGGTCCCGCAGACCGACATCGCCGAAGTGCTGCAGGAGATGAAGCAGTCGAAGGACTCGCCGCTGAACGACCCGTCGCTGGTACACGACGTTGCCCAGCGTGCCGGCGCCAAGGCGGTCCTCGGCGGGCGCCTGGCGCGACTGGGAGCCGGGTACGCGGTGAGCCTCGATCTGACCGCGGCACAGGGCGGCGCGGTGCTGGCATCGTACCAGGCCACGGCGGGAAGCTCGCAGGATCTGCTGTCGGTGATCGACGGGCTCACCCGCAAGCTGCGCGGCAAGGTCGGCGAGTCGCTCAGGCAGGTCCAGCACACCGTGCCGCTCGAGCGCGCGACGACCACGTCGCTCGACGCGCTACGGAAATACGGCGAGGCGGTGCAGGCGAACGACATCGACGACGACTACGAGCGTGCTATCCGCGCTGCGCGCGAAGCCGTGGCACTCGATTCGACCTTCGCGCTGGCGTGGCGCAAGCTGGCAGTCGCGCTGTTCAATCGTGGCGGCTCTGCCGTCGCCCGCGACTCGGCCTTGCAGCAGGCGGCACGCTATGCCGACCGTCTCCCGGACCGCGAGAAGTACCTCGTGCTGGGCGTCTACTACGAGCAGTCTCTCACCGGCGCGGATCTCGGCAAGGCCGTGACGGCGTACCGAAATGCCTATGCCGCCGATTCGTCCAGCACCATCGCCACCAATGAGCTGATGCTCGACTATGGCTTCCGGTTCGACTTCGACAGCTCGGTTCGATACGCGCGCCGTCAGCTTCAGATCGAGCCGGTCGGCGCCAACGTGACACGTCTGGCCCTCGCGCTCGAAACTGCAGGCCACGGCGATGAAGCGCGTACCCTGCTGGATTCGCTGGCCCACTCGCTAGCCGGTGCAGATTCGACTCTGCAGGCCGATCTCGCCCGCGGCGGCTTATACGTTCTGGAAAGTCATTTTGACTCGCTCGAACACCTTGCTACGGTAATGAGCCGGTCGGCCAGCAGCCCGATCCGCCTCGCCGGCTTCGGGATTCATTCCATGGTTCCTGCCCTCACCGGGCGCCTCACTGCCGCCGCTGCGGCCGACAGCGCCTTCGTCACCGAGGCCAGATCCGAGCAACTCCCCGGTATTTTCCCACTGGCGACAGCAAACGCGGACATTCTCTTTCGCGGCCGCCAGGAGGATGGAATCCGCGCCCTCGACGCGATCATCGCCGGTCCTCAATGGGGCGCCACCGCACCCGCCGACCGACCGTACGGTCAGGTCATCGAGCTTTACGCACGTGCCGGCAATACCGCGCGCGCACAGCAGCTTCTCGACGAGTATCGCGCCGGCCCGACGGATGCGAAGTCGCCGCTGATGCGTCCGATCGTCGCGCGCATGCAGGGCGAGATCGCACTGGCGCAAGGGAAAACCGCGGAGGCGCTGCAGCACTTCCGTGATGGCCTGGCATACGAGGATGGCAAACCGACACTCATCCTCGGAGATGCCGACTTCGCGATGGCGCGCGCCTTCGACGCCGGCGGCCAAGCCGACTCGGCGCAGGCGTACCTTGAGGCCTACCTGGCGATTCCACGCGTCTACCGCGGCTTCGACAAGATCGACGGTTCCGACGCGACCGACCTCGCCGCCGTCGAAAAACGCCTCGGCGAGCTGTACGACACC
>JBOHRZ010000408.1:0-2446 GCA_050732975.1 Gemmatimonadales bacterium | reverse complement strand
GACCAGGGGACTCCCGTACCACTCCGGCGCGCGTTCGGCGACCACGTTGTCCAGACCGCGTTCGAACGCGGATGGTCTCACCTGGAGAACGGCGCGATGGCGCAACTCATTGCACTGACGTCGTCGACTCTCGCCTGGCCGATACTGCAGCTCGCCGTGTTCTGGCTCCGCTTCCAACGACTGCCGCCCAGTGGCCCGTCCGGGGCGCTCGTATTCGTTCCCATGGGTCTTCTTGCGGGTGTGGTGCTTGCTGCGTTGCTTACCATCGCGCGGTCGGTCGATCAGCGCCGACTTGTCGTCTACGGCTACTTCGTCGCGAGTCCAGTTGCGTTCGTCGGCTCGTTGCTGGGCGGACTCGGACTGCCCGGCCCATGGGGACCGCTCCTGTTCGGCGCCGTTCCGCTCGCGATCGGGTGCGCACTCGGATTCTTTGTCGGGAGAGAGCCGCAACGGAACGGTCTGACAGGCGCCTGAAAAAGTCGCCGTAGAGTTTGGCTCCGCATCATGGAATGTGGTATCGTACCTCATCCTTCGCTCGGGGGCGTCGTGATGCATGGTGCCGACCAGCAGCAGCCGGAATCAGCCGGTTGAGCGAACCTATTTCAGCAGCCCGCTAGATGGCCCTCGCCGCCGGGATCTTCCTGCTGATCTTCGGGCTGCTGCCGATCGCGAACTGGATTCCCGGCGGCCACGATTACCCGGGCTACGCCGATCATCTCGCCGGATGGCTGAGCGGCGGCGCGATCTCGCTCGGCATCGGGGTGATCGCCGCGATCGCGACCCGCCGCTATCCCGGGCTCTGGCGCGCCGGGCTCTGGGCCCGCGTTGCGGCGCGCTGGCGCACGGGCGGCCGCCGCGCCGACTTCGCCATCGCCGCGATCGTGACCGTGGTGTGCGCGGTCGTAGCGCAACTGGTGTTCTCGGCCAAGCCGCTGCTGATCGACGAGATCATCCAGCTCTACCAGGCGAAGATCTTCGCGGCGGGGCGGCTCTGGCTGCCCGCTCCTGCCTGGCCCGAATTCACCAGTGCCATGCACCTGCTCGACTGGAACGGCAAGGTGTACGGGCAATTCCCCGCGGGCGGGCCGGCGATGCTGGCGCTCGGCGTGCTGGTCCACGCGCCGTGGCTGGTCGGCCCGGTCGCGACCGGCATCGGCGCCTTTCTCTTCGCGCGGCTGCTGCGGAGGATCGAGGCGCGCGACGGCACCGCGCTGGCCGCCCTGCTGCTCTTCGCGTTCGCGCCGTTCACGGTCTTTCTGGGCGGCACGATGATGAATCACGTCACCGCGATGACGTGGATTCTCGGCGGCGCGCTGGCGCTGGCGGTTGCCGTCGACCTGCTTCCCGGTGCAGAAGTCGGAACACCGTCGGCGCATCCGGTGGCGTGTCTGGTGATGGGGTTGTGCTTCGGGATTGCGGCAACGATCCGTCCGGCCGACGGTGCGGCGTTCGCGATTCCGGCGGCGGTCTGGCTGCTCTGGCGCGCGCGACTTGGCCGAGACCATTTCGGTGCGTTGCTGCTCAGCGGTGTCGGCGTCGCGATTCCGATGGCGTTGCTGTTCTGGGTCAACGCGCATCAGACGGGGCACGCGCTGCGGTTCGGATACATCGAGATGTGGGGAGTATCGCACGAGATCGGCTTCCACGCGGCACCGTGGGGGCCGCCCCACACGCCGGCGCGGGGCGTGGAGTTGATCAACCTCTACCTGCTGCGGCTGGAGGAATACCTCTTCGAATCGGCGGGGCCGGGACTGCTCTTCGCGGTGGGGGCGCTGGCCCTGACCGTGACGGTGCGCGGCTTCGACCGCTGGATGCTGGCCGGCGGCGGCCTGCTGCTGCTGGGGTATTTCGCCTACTGGCACGACGGCTTCTATCTCGGGCCGCGGTTCGTACTGCCGCTGGCGCCGTGGCTGGCGCTCTGGACGGCGCGATTGCCGGCCGTGATGGAGCGGCGCCGCATCGCGATGCCGGCGGTCCGGACGGTGGTGATCGGCGGTGTGGTGTCGCTGCTGCTGGGTGCGGTGATCGCGGTGCCGATCCGGGCGCGGCAGTACCACAACGGGATGCTGTCGATGCGGTTCGACATCGACCAGCTCGCGGCGGCGCACGGCGTGCACGATGCCGTGGTGCTGGTGCGCGAGAGCTGGGGCGCGCAGATGATGGCGCGGATGTGGGGGCTGGGCGTGAGCCGGACGGATGCCGAGCATATCTACCGGACCACCGACGCATGTCGGATGGAGCTGGCGCTGGAAGGGACCGAACGGAGCGGTGGCGATGCTGATGCGTTGAAGCACCGGCTGGCGCCGTACGCCGCGGATTCCGGCAAAGTGCGCACCTTCAAGTCGCTGCCGGACACGACGATCCGGCTGGTGCCGGGCGAGACGCTGGCCGACGTGTGCGTGCGACGGATTCACGAGGATCAGGCGGGGTTCACGCTGTACACGCC
>JBOHRZ010000407.1:0-2455 GCA_050732975.1 Gemmatimonadales bacterium | reverse complement strand
CACGATTGTTTATCGCGCCAGTCCATTCGCGGAACCGGTCACTTTGTATGCGACCAGTGCGGTAACTGACACGGCTCAGGCGAATTGGAACGTCGGAGTGTCCGGGCTCAGCGCGTTAGCGCCGACGGCACATCTAGACACGATCGGTGAGATTCCTCCTCACCCGCACAGCCATTATGGCCTTCCAACGCTGATTTCGCAGTTATACAACACTGCTGATGCGGTTTACGCAAAGTACAATACGACGCTCAAGGTGAACGACATGAGTCTTCAAATGGGAGGCCAGTTCGATCTGGCATACAGCGCATGGCGCTCGGACACGTCACACATCGAACACCGAGCGGGGCGGAGCGCGGACATTCGAACCACAGGCGGACCTGGCAATGGTCTGATCACGCCAAAGGAGCGGTCCTTCGCTCGATCTCACTGGGACAGTTTCCCAAACTCTATGGTTATCGTTGAGGGCGACCACTACCATTTCCGGTACTGGGGGAGCACGCCATGAAGCGAGCTTGCGTCGTAATCACCCTGACTGCTATGCTGCTGACCGTCGTGGATCCGGCTGGCGCACAGGGTCTTCCCGGGACGAACCTCACGGCGACGGTGCGCGTACGAAACGTTTCCATTGTCGGCGATTCAACGATTCTGACGTACTCCCTCCTGAACGCAGCGTCGAGCCTTGAGCGCCTCCAGGCCTTCACCGTCAACGGAGCCACGGCCATCCAATCGGTACATTCGCCGAGCCCAGATTCAGATTGGGTCGTCATGGCCGCCGTTCGCGGAATGACAGCTGCCCGATGGGTCTCGCTCGATGGTATCGCACCTGGAGACTCAACTCCAATTTTGCAATTCCAGAGTTTCGGGCTGCCCGGGATCGCTGCTGCGTGGTACGCGGGCGACAGTTTAATCGTGGTCGACGAGGGTGCGGGCGAAGATGTCCCCGACTACGATATTCTTTCCGACCTCAGCAAGAAGGTGCAGACCGTCGGCGTCGACTCATTCCCCAATCCGCGAACGTTGTCCGCCCTGATCTCCCGCCTCCACACCCTGACCGACAGCTCGTGCACCCTGGTCTGGATCACGGACTCCGGACTCTGCACCGCACTGAGCGGCGACCTCGGCGCATCGCCGACCCGGGTGATCGGGTACGCGAATTCCCTGGACTCGGCACACACGGGCGGATCGGCGGTCACCGACGCCGCGTACCTGATGCTCAGCGCCAACGCCGCCTACGTCAAGGCGTTTGCCGACACCTCCATCGTCACCATGACCAGATGCGGCAATTCAGGGATGCCCGTGACCAATCCGAATTACGCGTCGATCGGCTTCACCTATCGGATCAACGGTGGCAGCGAAACGCCGATCACGGCGGTCGGCAGAGCATCGGACGCCGCCTCCAGCGGTATCACCCGTATCACCGGCGTGGACCTGACGGACTCCGTCGTCCTCTACTACCACGGCGTTGCGTTCCGCTCTGGCGTGTGCTCATGAACAACACCGCTCGGCCCTATCGTCCCCCGATCGTTCGAACCGCCTCCACGATGTGTGGCGCGTCCATGCCATAGTGCTCGATCAGCTCCGACGGCGCGCCCGACTGCCCGAAGAGATCGTGTACCCCGATGAACTCCTGCGGCACGGGGAAGTGCTGGGCGAGAAACTCCGCCACCGCTGACCCCATCCCGCCGGCGATCTGATGCTCCTCCACCGTCACCACCCGCGGCGCGCGCTTGACCGCCGCTAGGATCGTCTCGCCGTCCAGCGGCTTGATCGTCGACAGGCTGACCACGATGGTGCCGACGTTCGACTCGGCCAGCTCGCACGCCGCGTGCAGCGCCTGGTGCACCAGCGCGCCGGTCGCGATGATCGTCACCTTCGGTTCCAATCCCGGCTTCGCCAGCGCGCTGTCCCAGTACACCCGCGCCTTGCCGATCTCGAACGGCGTGGCATCGGTGGTGATCACCGGAGTCTTGTCGCGCGCCAGCCGCAAATACACCGGCGTGTCGGTCTTCGCGGCGGCGATCGTCGCCTTTCGCGCCTCGATCGAATCGCACGGTGATATCACCACCATCCGCGGGATCACGCGGGTGATTGCCATGTCCTCGATCGCCTGGTGCGTCCCGCCGTCGGGACCGACCGACACCCCCGCGTGCGACCCCGCGATCTTCACCGGCCGGTTGTTGTAGCAGATCGTAGTGCGGATCTGCTCCCAGTTCCTTCCCGGTGAAAACATCGCGTACGAGGTGATGAACGGCACCTTCCCCATCGCCGCCATCCCGCTCGCGACACACGCGAGATCCTGCTCGGCGACACCCATTTCCACGAAGCGGTCGGGATGCTTGGTCCGGAACGGCAGCATGTGCGTCGACTCGGTGAGGTCGGCGCACAGTCCCACCACCCGCTCGTCGGCGTCGCCCGCGGCGAGCAGCCCTTCGCCGAAGCCGACCCGGATCGCGAC
>JBOHRZ010000406.1:0-2460 GCA_050732975.1 Gemmatimonadales bacterium | reverse complement strand
GGCCACTCCCCATCCGGCGATCACGACGATGCCGAGGAGCCCGACCACCCGCACCAGCGCGTTCATCGCGGAGGCGCCCTCGATGGCGTTGGGATACGACAATGCCAGCTCGGGATTGCTCCACGTTCCGTGATTCACGATCACGGTCAGCGCGTCGCCGAGGATGCCGGACACACCGAACACCAGCACCCATCCGGTCAGCAGCACCCAGGGCTTGAGCAGCAGCCGGGGCTGGACGAACAGGATGTACAGCCCGATGGCCGGCAGCGCCAGCACGCCCATCATATGGTTGGTCGATGTCAGTGCCGTGAGATAGGCCGCGAGGACCAGCATTCCGTCGCGCCGCGGACTCTCCGGCATGTCGGCCCAGCGCACCATGCACCAGACGATCAGCGCCACGCTGAACATGGAGACCGTGTACACCTTCTCGTTGACGGTCGACTGGTTCCAGACGGTCCACGCCACGCTGGTGGCGAAGATGCCGGCGAACGCGGCTGCAATGCGCGGCCCGCGGGCAGGCAGGATGTTGCGCAACCACCGCTCGGCGACCAGGAACCAGAAGGCGGCCCCGCCGGCGCTGGTAGCCGCCGCGAAGTAGTTGATCCGCTTGGCGTAGTTGCCGGCGAGGGGGAGCAGTCCCCAGACGTGGGCCAGGACCGTGAACAACGGATTCCCCGGCGGGTGCGGAATGCCGAGCACCTTGGCGGCCGCGATGTATTCGGATGTGTCCCAGAACGCGGTCGTCGGCGACAACGTGATCGCGTAGATCACCATGATGACCACGAACAGCGCCAGCGCCCAGAGGTACGGCGGGCGGTCGCGATTCTCCAGTTCCACGGGGTGCTCCGGCTCCGGGTTAATGCCTGAACATCCTAACGCCGGTCAGGACCATCGTCATCCCGAACCGGTCGGCGGCGGCGATCACTTCGGCGTCGCGGATCGATCCGCCGGGCTGGATGACGGCCCGGATCCCCGCGCGAGTCGCCTCCTCCAGGCTGTCGGCGAACGGGAAAAAGCCATCCGACGCGAGCACGGCTCCTTCGGTGTCGTGCCCCGCCTGGCGGGCCTTGTGTACCGCGAGGAATGCCGCGTCGACCCGGCTGGTCTGGCCGGCGCCGATCCCGATCGTCTGCTCGTCCCGCGCCAGGACCACCGCGTTGGACTTGACCGCCGCCGCCGCGGCCCAGGCGAAACGCAGATCGTTGAGCTCCTCCGCCGATGGCTGGCGGACGGTGGCGACCCGCCAGGCGTCCTCGCTGGTGGTGAACTGGAACTGATCCTGAATCAGGAAGCCGCCGCGGATCTTCTTCCAGTCGAGTCCCCGCGGTGCCGCGACGACCGGCAGCTCGACGACGCGAAGATTCTTCTTCTCGGCGAAACGCGCCAGGGCGTCGGCGTGGAACGCGGGTGCCACCACGACCTCGACGAACAGGTCGGCCATCGCATCGGCGGCAGCGCGATCGACCACGGTATTGAAGGCGATTACCGAGCCGAACGCCGAAACGGGATCACCCGCCCGCGCCCGCCCGAACGCCTCTGCGGCGGTACGCCCGACGGCGAGACCGCACGGTGTAGTGTGCTTGATGACGGCGCAGGCCACTCGGTTGCGCCATCCGCCCACAGCCAGCATGGCGGCGTCGATGTCGAGCAGGTTGTTGAACGACAACTCCTTGCCCTGGCGTTGCGACAGATCGCCGATGCCGCGCGGCTCCTCGGTGACATACAGCCCGGCCCGCTGCTGGGGATTCTCGCCATAGCGCAACACCTGCCGGCGCTCCATCGACAGCGTCACCCGCTCCGGGAGCGTGTCGTGCCACGGGGTGAGGTAGCCCGCGACCGCGTTGTCGTAATCGGCGGTGTGTGCGAACACCTTTGCCGCGAAATCGCGCCGGGTATCGAAGTCGATCTCGCCCGCCTTGAGCAACTCGATGACGCGCGGGTAGTCCTTGGGATCGACGACGGGCAGCACGAATTCGAAGTTCTTGGCGGCCGATCGCAGCATCGACGGGCCGCCGATGTCGATGTTCTCCAGCGCGTCTTCGAGTTTGGCGACCGGATTGGCGATCGTCGCCTGGAACGGATACAGGTTGACGGCGACCAGATCGAACCGCTCGATGTCGAGTTCGCGGAGCTGGCGGATGTGCTCACTGCGGTCGCCTCGGGCCAGAAGCCCGGCGTGAATTCTCGGGTGCAGTGTCTTGACACGGCCATCGAGCATCTCCGGAAATCCGGTCACGTCGTCGACCGCCGTGACCGGTACGTCGCCGTTGCGCAGCAGCGTCGCCGTGCCGCCGGTCGATACCAGTTCCCAGCCGAGCCGGACCAGCTCCTCGGCGAAATGCACGATGCCGCGTTTGTCGCTCACGGAGATCAGGGCACGCGGCATCGCCGAACGCTCCCTCGGATCGGGGTCACGGAAACGTGAATGGCACGGGATGTCCGGCGCGCGCCGCGGCGCGC
>JBOHRZ010000405.1:0-2468 GCA_050732975.1 Gemmatimonadales bacterium | reverse complement strand
GTCGGATCCTTGAGGTCGACGTCGATGTAGACGCTGAACAGCGGCGCGTAGAAGTCCCGCGAGCTGCGCCAGGTGAGCGCCGCGACCGCGCTGGTGGTCGTCGCCGCGCGGATGCTGTCGAGGGTCGGTGCCAGCGGCGCGGTGCCGGCCTGCTCCACCGCTGTCGAGTTCATGAACGACCGCCAGTACGCGCCGATCTTCGCCGCGAGGCCTGTCGAGTCGGCGGGAAGCTTCGCCGCCGCTGCCATGATCGCGTGCAGGCGCGCCTCCGTGGTGTCGCTCATGGCGGTCCGAAGAGTCAGCGCCGTCTTGTCGGCGGGGATGACGGCATGCGCCAGCCAGGTGCCATTGGCCCACGTAAAGAAGTCGTCGCCGGGACGGACTGTGGTGTCCATCGCCGCCAGATCGATCCCCCAGGCGCCGAACTGCGGTCGCGTTGCGGTGCTGAATGTTACCGACGGCCTGCGATCGCAGCCGAGCAGTACCACCAATGGGGCGAACCATAGGGCACGGTGCATCGGTATCACTCCGAACGAGGGTTCAGCAGTGGCCCACTGGAAGCACGACGGGGCTTCAGGCGACTGCGCGCCGCAGCCGCACAGACCCGAGCGGCGCGTCTCCGTCCGTGCTTCGAGGTTGCGCTGCGGCCGGAGAATCTACGCCCGCGGCGGGAAACGTGGTGCCGCCTGCCGACCGTGTTGCCGCGGCGATGTTGGCCCCTCACCTCCGGCTCCCACATATTTGGCGGGCGACCCCCGAAGCCCAACGGAAGAGCCATGCCAACCGAATCCATGCGGATCACCCGGCGCGCGTTGACCACCACCACCGCGTTCGGCGCGCTGTTGATGATCGCTCACCCGGCACCGGCGCAGGACAGTTATCCGCGCCAGCCGGGGATCACCATCACCCACTACACCTTCGACGTAGTGCTCAGCGACAGCACCGACGAGATCAGCATGAACGAACTGGTCGACATCGATCTCTCTCGCGCCGGCATCGACGGGATCAATCTCGATCTCTGCGGGCCGCGTCCCAACGGCGGTACTCCGGTGGAACCCGGCGACCCCTGTGTCGGTCGCGGCGGAGCCAACGCGCTGTCGGGGCAGGCAAACGCGGCAGGTGGAGCTGCGACGACCGGGATGACGGTCACCGCCGTCACCGACGGCGATCGGCCGCTGACATTCGCGCAGCGGGGCGACGTCGTGCACATCACCTTCGCATCGTCGTCGCATGCCGGCGAACACCTGTCGCTCTCGCTCGCCTATCACGGCACCCCGGCGACCGGCTTCCGGATCGCCAACAACAAGTACGGTGATCGTTCCTTCGTCAGCAACGACTGGCCCGACCTGGCCCACAACTGGCTGGCCACCATCGACCACATCTCGATGAAGGCGCCCAAGACCATGACCATTACCGCGCCGGCGAAGTACCAGGTCATTTCCAACGGCCTGCTGACCCAGCAAGTCGACCTGCCGAATGGCATGCGGCGCACCACCTGGGACGAGAAGGAGCCGATTCCGACCTGGGAATTCTCCCTCGCTGCCGCCCCGTACGCCGTGGATTACCTCGGCACGTATCACGGCATCGCCATGTCGTCGTGGGTCTTCCCGCAGGAGCACGACAGCGGCTTCAAGGGGTTCGCCAGCTACACGCAGCCGATCCTCGAGTTCTACATCGATCACATCGGGCCCTTCTCCTACGAAAAGCTGGCGCAGGTGCAGGCCAACACGGTCGGCGGCGGCATGGAGCTGGCCTCCGACATCTTCTACGGGTACAACGGCGTGCCGAGCCGGCAATTGCTGGCGCACGAGATGGCCCATCAGTACTTCGGCAATTCCGCGAGCGAGAGCGATTGGGACGACGTCTGGCTGAGCGAGGGCTTCGCCACCTACTTCGCGCTGTTGTACCAGGAATTCCAGGATGGCCACGACGCCTACCTGAACGGGATCAGGCGGAGCGCGGCCAGCGCCATCCGCTATGCGCAATCCCATCCGCAGTCCACCATCGTGCACCAGCACCTGGCGAACATTTCCCAGGTCATCGCCAACAACGCCCAGATCTATCAGGGCGGCGCACAGGTGCTGCACATGTTGCGCGGCGTGCTGGGCACGGAGACGTTCTGGGACGGGATTCGCCTCTACTATTCACGCTTCCGGAACAGCAACGCCACCAACGATGACCTCCGGCGCGCGATGCAGGATGCCTGCGCCGCCAATCCCGATTGTCCGGCGGACGGCAGGGATCTGACCTGGTACTTCCCGGAATGGCTCGACCGCGGCGGCATTCTTCAGCTCGACGGCTCGTGGCACTACGACTCGACGGCGAAGGTGTTGCACGTCACGCTGGATCAGACCCAGACGCAGGGGCTCTATCGCATGCCGATCGAGATCGGCGTCACGATGCCGGCCGAACCGGCGCCGGGCGGCGGCGGTCGCGGCGGTCGCGGCGGCGCGGGGGCAGGGCGGGGC
>JBOHRZ010000404.1:0-2471 GCA_050732975.1 Gemmatimonadales bacterium | reverse complement strand
ATCGGCTGCACCGCGGTCGGTACCGGAATCAATGCCGAGCCGGATTATCCCCGGCTCATGGTCGAATGCCTGCGCGAGCTGACCGGGCTCGACCTCGAAGAAGCCGCCGACCGCATCCAGGCGATGCAGTCGATGGGAGATATCGCGACGTTCAGCGGCGCGATCCGAGCGTTCGTGCTCGACCTGGGCAAGATCGCCGACGACATCCGCCTGCTCGCATCGGGACCGCGGACCGGCCTCGCCGAGATCCGTCTTCCGGCGGTGCAACCGGGATCGAGCATCATGCCGGGGAAGGTGAATCCGTCGATCGCCGAGATGGTCAATCAGGTCTGCTATCAGGTGATGGGGCTCGACACGACGGTCGCGGTCGCCGCCAAGGCCGGGCAGCTCGAACTCAACGTGATGATGCCGGTGATCACCCACAACATCGTGTTTGCCGAGATGATCCTGGCGCGCGCGGTGCAGGTGTTCGACGAACGTTGCGTGCGCGGCATCGAAGCCGACGAAGCGCAGTGCGCCTATTGGCTGGAGCGCAGCCCCGCGCTGGTCACCGCGCTGGCACCGAAGATCGGCTACGCCGAGGCCGCCAAGCTCGCGAAGGAAGCGGTCGCCACCGGACTCACGGTCCGCGAACTGGTCGTGAAGAAGAAGATCCTCCAGGGGGAAGAACTGGACGAGGTCCTCGACCTCCGCGCGATGACCGAACTCGGCGTGCCCGGGGGCGGCAAGGGCGTGCCGGGCGGCGGATGAGTTCGCCGCACCGGCGATGGCGGCAGCTCGCGCTGCTGGCGACCGCCGAATTGCTCGGCATGTCGGTCTGGTTTGCTGGTACCGCGGTGGCCCCGGTGCTGCGCGTTCGTCTCGGGCTGTCGGCACCGGAATCCGCGTGGCTCACGTCGGCGGTGCAGCTCGGGTTCGTCGCCGGAACGCTCATCGCCGCAATCCTCAACCTCGCCGATATCCTGCCGCTGCGCTGGTACATGGCGGCGGCGGCCGTCGTGGCCGCTGCCGCGAACGCGGCGCTCATCCCCTCGCACACCTTTGTCGCGGCGATCGCCGGCCGGGCGCTCACCGGCGTGGCACTCGCCGGGGTCTATCCTCCGGCGATGAAGATGGCCGCGACCTGGTTCCGCGAGGACCGCGGATTGGCGATCGGCGTCGTGGTCGGCGCGCTCACCTTCGGTAAGGCAATTCCGTATCTGCTCGAAGGCGGCAGCCACCTGCCGTTCGTCACCGTCGTCGCCGCGCCGTCAATGGCGGCACTCGCCGCGGCCGCGATCATCGCCGGCTGCTATCGGGAAGGGCCGCACATCTTTCCGGCGCGGCCGTTTTCGTGGGGGTTGGTCGGCGTCGTGGCGCGCGACCCGGATGTGCGCCGGGTTACTGGTGGCTACCTGGGACACATGTGGGAGCTGTACGCCTACTGGGCGTGGGTTCCGGCGTTTCTTGGCGCGTCGTTCGCGGCACGCCGCGGCGAAGCAACCGGCGCCGGCGCGTGGCCCTTCGCCTGCGTGGCGATCGGCGCGATCGGTTGTGTCTGGGGCGGGCGCGCCGCCGACCGGATCGGACGCGCCCGGCTGGTGCGCCGCGCCCTGATCGCCAGTGGCGTGTGCTGCCTGGCTAGCGCGGCCGTCTTCGGCGGTCCCGAATGGATGGTCATCGCGCTCTGCCTGGTCTGGGGTATCGCCGTCATCGCCGATTCGGCGCAGTTCTCGGCGCTGGTTACCGAACTGGCGCCCGCTCACGCGGTGGGTACCGGTCTCACCCTGCAGACGTCGCTTGGTTTTCTGCTCACCGCCGGAAGCATCCAGCTCGTTCCGGTGATTGCCGCGGCGATCGGCTGGCGGTGGGCGCTGGTGGTGCTGACCCTGGGCCCGGCCGCCGCGCTGGCGAGCGTCCGGCAACTGCGGCGGTGACACCGCGTCGGATTCTGCTGTCACTATCATTGAATCCATGAGCGATCGTCTCGGTACCGACGAACTGCTTCGCTACGCGCGCCACCTCACCCTCCCCGAATTCGGAGTGGCGGGGCAGGAGAAGCTCAGGATGTCGCGGGTGCTCCTGATCGGCGCGGGCGGACTCGGTTCGCCGGCCGCACTCTACCTCGCCGCGGCGGGAATCGGCACGATCGGCATTGTCGACAACGACGTCGTCGACGTCTCCAACCTGCAGCGCCAGATCGTGCACGATACCGCCGCCGTCGGTCGGCCCAAGACGCTGTCGGCTGCCGAGCGGATCACTGCGCTCAATCCGTTCGTGCGGGTCGAGACCTTCGACGAACGGCTGTCGTCGTCAAACGCGCTGGAGATCATCCGCCGGTTCGACATCGTGATTGACGGCAGCGACAACTTTCCGACCCGGTATCTCGTCAACGATGCCTGCGTGTTCGAGGGCAAGCCGCTGGTGTACGGCAGCATCCTCCGCTTCGAGGGCCAGTTGTCGCTGTTCATTGCCGACGGCGGCCCGTGCTA
>JBOHRZ010000403.1:0-2475 GCA_050732975.1 Gemmatimonadales bacterium | reverse complement strand
AGCCTGGACGCTACCTCACGGCCGAGATCGGCGACGAGGCAATCGTCGTGGTGCGCGACGGCGACACCCTGCGCGGGTTCCACAACATCTGTCTGCACCGCGCCGGCCCTGTCGCCGAAGGATGCGGCACGCGGCAGACTCTGCAGTGCCGCTATCACGGCTGGACCTACCGGCTCAACGGTTCGCTGCTGCGGACCCCCGAGATGGACGGTGCCGAAGGCTTCGACCCGGCGGCGATGCACCTCATGCCGATCCAGGTTGCGACCTGGGGTCCGCTGGTCCTCGCCAATCTCGACCTCAAGGCGCCGCCGCTTTCGCACTTCATCGCCGAGATCGACGTTGCCGCGCAACGCTTCGACATCGCGACCATGCGCTACGTCGGGCGGAAGTCCTGGGCCATCGCCTGCAACTGGAAGGTGTACGTCGACAACTACCTCGAAGGGTATCACATCCCCGTAGTGCATCCGACGCTGCACAAGGAACTCGATTACGACCAGTATCGGGTGGAACTACACCGGTACTTCTCGCTGCAGCACGCGCCGATTCGCGGCGGCCGCGACGGCGAGCGTCGGTACCAGGTCGATGCCGGGCAGGCAGAGGCGAGCTACTACTGGATCTTCCCCAACCTCATGCTGAATATCTACCTCGGCCAGATGCAGACCAACCTGGTCGTGCCGCGCGGGCCCGATCGGTGCGAGGTGATCTTCGATTGGTATGCTCACCACGATCCTGCCGTGATCGCGGCTGACCCGGCGTGGACCCGCATGATGGCATTCAGCGACGAGATCCAGCAGGAAGACATTGACATCTGCGAGCGGGTACAGAAGAATCTTCGCTCGCGCTCCTACGACAGAGGGAGATATTCACCAAAGCGGGAGAACGGCGTGCATCATTTTCACTCCTTGCTGCACGAATTCCTGAGCTGAGAGAGGATAGAAGAGAGAAGATAGAAGAAAGACCCGAGTGCCCGGGGTAGCCCGACCGTTGGGTCTTCTCTTCTATCCTCTATCTACTCTCTTCTATCGCTGTTCAAAGTCCCCGCTGCAGTAGTTCTCTCACCACTTCGATCTGCTTGGGCACCGGCAGTCCCGCGGTGGCGGCGCGGAGCTCATGGGCCCGCTTGAGCGACATCGGATCGAGGAGCAGTTCTTCGCGCCGGGTGCCGCTGGCGGCGACGTCGATCGCAGGAAAGATCCGGCGATCGGCCAGTTCCCGGCTGAGCACGATCTCGGCGTTGCCGGTTCCCTTGAACTCCTCGAAGATGACTTCGTCACCCTTCGAACCGGTATCGATCAGCGCTGTGGCGATGATGGTCAGCGAACCGTGGCCGGTACGTGGGTCGACCGCGCGCGCGCTGCCGAAGAACCGCTTGGGGCGCTCCAGCGCCTCGGCGCCGATGCCGCCCGAAAGCGTCCGTCCCGAGCCCTTGTCGATGTTGTTGTAGGCGCGAGCGAGCCGGGTCAGCGAATCGAGGATGATCACCACGTCCTCGCCCAGTTCGACCCGGCGCCTGGCACGTTCGAGCGTCATCTCCGCGACGGCCACGTGGCGCTCGGCACCGTGATCGAAGCTCGACGCGATCACCTCGCCGACATTGGCGAGCTCCATCTCGGTGACTTCCTCCGGCCGTTCGTCGGCGAGGAGGATGTACACCGTCGCGTCGGTTTGATTGGTGATGATCCCCCGTGCGATCGCGATGAGGAGGGTGGTTTTGCCGGCCTTGGCCGGCGCCACCACCAAGGCGCGCTGGCCCTTGCCGAGCGGAATGAGCAGATCGACCAGGGCCGCCGTCATGTCGGCCTGCTTCGGCGGTGTGCCCGGCGCGACCAGGCGGAGCGCCTGAGTCGGATGCGTCGCGGGAAGACGGTTGAAATCGGGGCGTCCAGCACATTCCGCGGGAGTGCGACCGAAGATCGTGACCACGGAGTCGAGTGAGGGTCCTCGGCCGCCGCGGGGCGGGATCGCCGTGCCGGTAATCTCGTCGCCGGCGCGCAAGCCGAATCGCGAGATGACGCCCTGAGGAACGAAGGCGTCGTTGGGGCCGGCGAGGTAGCTCAATTCCTGCCGGCGCAGAAAACCGTTGCCGCGGTCCGACAACTCGAGCACGCCGGCGACTTCGACCCGGGCGCCGTTGTCCGGCGGTGCCGGGGGTAGTTGCACGGCGGTCCCGCCCCCTCCCCCGCCCCCTGTGACTCCAGCCTGACCGCGGCCATTGCCGTGGCGCCGGCCGCGTCAGCGGCCCCCACGCCGGCGATGCGGCCGTCCATTCCCGCCGCCCTGGCCATTTCCGTTGCCATTCCCATTTCCGCCGCCCGGGTGATTCACGAGGCCGGTCCTCGCTCCACCGTCTCGCGCAACCGCACCACCCCGGATTCGAATCCGTTGTTTTCGGCGATTTCGAGCGGGGTGTAGCCGCCGGCGCGGACGCCGGCGTCGGCGCCCGCGTCGAGGAGGATGCCAACCAGCGGCAGGTGT
>JBOHRZ010000402.1:0-2501 GCA_050732975.1 Gemmatimonadales bacterium | reverse complement strand
CTCCTGGAGGAAACGTTGGGCGCCGAGTGCCGCGGCGAGGTAGGGGTGGAGGACCTTGACCGCCACCCTCCGCTCGTGCCGGAGGTCGTGCGCGAGATAGACCGTGGCCATTCCGCCCTGGCCGATCTCGCGGTCGACGCGATACCGCTCGGCGAGTGCCGCGCCGAGGCGTTCGATCTCGGTGGTCATGGTGCTGGAAAGCTACGGATGGAGATGCAAGGAGAGAAGGAGGGAAAGAGGGAAGGAGGTCAAGCGAGGTCCCTCCCTCTTTCTGGGCACTCTTTATCGTGCGCGCCAGCGCGCCAATCGTTCCCGGAGCCAGCGGTATCGAAGTCCGGAGCCGCAATATCGGTCTTTGGAGACTTCATAGCGCTTGAATGCACCCTGGGTACCCTTGCCGCGTGCCCACCACTTGCCCCCGTTCCACGGCCGAGCTGATACTATGTCCATGCCAGTCGCGAAGCACCGGTTCACCGCCGACGAAGTCCGCGCCTTCCCGGACGACGGCAATCGCTACGAAGTGGTTCGCGGCGAGCTGCTGGTGACGCCGGCTCCCAGCGGACGGCACCAGTGGGTCATCGGGCGCTTCATCCGCGTCCTGGATCCGTACCTCATGCGTCACGGCCGCGAGGAGCTGCTCACGTCGCCCGCGGACATTTCGCGGGATGACGACACCCTGGTCCAGCCCGACATCTTCGTCGGCGATTTCACGCGCTTCCGGCAGACCTTCGCCTGGCGCGACATCCGCACCCTGCACCTGGTGATCGAAGTGCTGTCGCCATCGACACGCCGTGCCGATCGCGGCACTAAGAAGCGCCTGTACCAGGAACAGCGTGTTGCGCAGTACTGGATTGCCGACATCGATCGCCGCTGCGTCGAGACCTGGACCCCGGATGCTGTCGAATGTGTCACCGAAGACCACACGCTGCATTGGCGGCACCCGGCCATCACATCCGAGTGCGTCGTCGATCTCGATGAAGTGTTCCGGGGACTGTGACATAAAGAGAGAAGTGAGAAGTGCGCGCTCGGCTGACAACAATGGGCGTCGTACCCTCTTCCTCTCCTTCGCTCTTTCTATCCTTCTCTCCTTCGCTACGACAGATTGCGCTTCAGGAACTCAAGCGTGAGCGCCCACGATTCGGCGGCGGAGTCGGCGTGGTACGCCGGGCGCGCGTCGCAGAAGAAGCCGTGATCCGCGGCCGACATTTCGACGTTGACATACGGGCGATCGGCGGCGTCGAGGGCGTCCGCGATCGCGCGCCGGTGCTCCGCCTTGATGTGCCGGTCCTTGCCGCCCCAGAAGAAGAGATGCGGGGCGTTGAGCAGCCGGGCGCGATCGAGCAGCCCGGGCACGATACCGCCGCCGTAGTACGACACGGCGGCTTGCAGCGGCTGTGTGGCGTTGGCGATCCAGGCGCAGCGCCCGCCCATGCAGTAACCGATCGCGGCGATCCGGTCGGGGTCGACTGCCGGGTGGTGCGCCAGGTGCCTGTAGGCGGCGTCGGCGTCGGCGGCGATACCCTCGGCAGTCAGTGCGCCAACATGAGGCCGCACGTCGTCGAAGTCGCCGTAGTCGGCGACGAACCCCGGGTCGGCCGTGCGGTGAAACATCTCGGGAGCGATGACGACATAGCCCTGCCCGGCGAACCGCCCTGCCACGTCGCGGATGTGGGCGTTGACGCCGAAGGCTTCCTGAAAGAGGATCAGACCGGGTGCGGCGCGAGCCCCGTCGGGTGCCGCTTCGAACGCACGGGCGGTGGTGCCGTCAGAAATCTCGAGCGTCACGTCCGCCACCACCGACCTCCATCCGTTGCCTACCGCTTTCGCAAGGTAATCGAACCGTTGACGGTTTCGATGTTGAGCCGGCGCCCGCCGGCGCCGATCCGACCGCTGAACGACTTCGGCCCGAACCCGTGCTCCACGGTGATGGGGAACGCGCTGTCCACGCTGCCATTGACGGTCTCGCCCTTCAGGTCGGCGCTCAGGTCGGCGGGGAAGGTGAGATCCACCGGGCCGTTGACCGTGCTCACCTCCATCGATCCTTCCCAACTGGCGCGCGAAAAGGTGGCGACGACCTTGCCGTTTACCGTCTGCAGCGACGACGCGCCGGTGCCGTCGAACACCACATCGCCATTGACGGTCTCCAGCTTCGCGTCCGTGTCGGTACCGGTCGAGTGTATCGTGCCGTTGACGTCGTCCACGACCAGATCGACGCCGGACGGCACCCGCACGTCGTATCGGGTCTCGATATCGGAATTGTCGTGATGCCGGCCCCCGTTGTTGCCATCGCAGGTATCACTGCCGCCGTAGACCGTGCACACGTGCATCGACGAGGAGGTCTGCTCCATGACGACCCTGACGCTGCTGGCATCCCCGCGTTTGACGATCTTGGTGACGGTGACGTCCGCGACCCGGCCGGTGGTGCCGCTCACGGTGACGTCCCCGTTGATGTTGCTGATCTCCAGCCGCCCGCCGGCGGCGAATTGCTTGCTGTAGTGGGT
>JBOHRZ010000401.1:0-2501 GCA_050732975.1 Gemmatimonadales bacterium | reverse complement strand
CCACATGATTCGCATTAACAGCCCATCCGGCTGGTATCGCTCCAGCGCCGCGTCCAACCGCGACAGCATCGTGACCGCCGGCGCGATCTCATACCGCCGCGCCAGCGCTTTGCACGCGGTCCGCACAACGACCGGGTCGTCGTCGGCAACCAGCACGATCTTCGACGACAGTTTCAAGGGGGCCTCCCACGCTCCTGGCCGGTTGATCCGGCCGGACGATGGCACCTGCCACCGCACCGCACCGCACCGCACCGCACCGCACCGCGGGACACGCATACGCTAGCCCCCGACCCGCGTTTTCGTAAGGGTGCACCGGCTGGCAGTGCGGCCGCCACGAGCATGCGGCTCGGCGGCCATCATGGCGACTGGCCGAACCCCACCGACCGGAAGGGAAATGGATAACAACAACGGATCAAGACGGATCAAATCGGATAAGGCTGAGGTACCGGGGATCGCGGTGCCACAACGGGTTGGTGCACACGAGGAACTCCATCGCGCGAAGAGGCCATCCCAAGCTCTATCCGATTTGATCCGTGTTGTTATCCGGCGTTGTTATCCGTTCCCTCCCGGGCGTTGATGTTGGCGATTGGCGTGATGGGCGCCGAGCCGAGGAGCGGGGCGCGCGCGATATTGACACCCGCTGCGTTCGCGAGGTACCTATCGAGCAACACAGGGAGAGTATCATGGCCGGTGAAATGGGACTCCTGCGCACCGACGTCGAAATCGAGAACCATGCCCGTCCCGGCGACCGGCGCCTTCTCCGGTATGTCCTCGTCGACACCGAAGCGCAACTGTCGTGGGCACCGGCGTCGGTCCTCGATGATCTCGGCATCGAACGCGTCAAGACAATCAGGTTCCAGCAGGCGGACGGCTCGGTACTCGAACGTTGGATCGGTTTCGCGATCGTTCGGGCCGAAGGCCGACTCACAACCGACGAGATCGTCTTCGGCGAACCGAATGACCTCGTCCTCCTCGGCGCGCGGTCGCTGGAAGGGCTCAACCTCAAAGTCGACCTCGTCGAGCGTCGGCTCGTCGGAGGCGGCCCGATGCTGGCGGCGCTGGCGGCCTGACCGCCCCCTTCCACTTGCCTCCCTCCCGCCGCCGAGCAGATACTATGGTCATGCCGCTCACCGCGTACTACACCGCCGAGATGGTGCTCGCCCTGCCGGACGACGGCAACCGCTACGAAACTGTCCACGGCGAGCTGCTGGTGACGCCGTCGCCGGCGAAGCCGCACCAGGTAATTCTGGCCCGGCTTGACCTGATCCTCGCCAACTATCTCGCGGCGAACGGCATGGAAGGGGTTCTGTGGTCGCCCGCCGATATCACCTTCGGCCCCGACACCCTGGTCCAGCCGGATCTCTTCGTGGTCGACCAGGAATCGTACCTGCACGCCAAAACATGGGCCGACATCCGCGAGATCTATCTGGTCGCCGAAGTACTCTCTCCATCCAGCATTCGCGCCGACCGCTTCACCAAGCGACGGCTCTATCAGGAGCGGCGGATCCCGGACTATTGGGTCGTTGACATCGATCGACAGCAGTTCGAGGTCTGGACGCCGGAGGCAATTGCGCCGACCATCGCCCGCGACCAGGTCACCTGGCGCCATCCGGCAATTGCCGAGCCGTGCGTCATCGAGGTGTCGGCGCTCTTCCGCTGACCCGCTGCGCTGGCCGCTGGGCGCTGGGCGCCCTTGCGTATTCCCCCGCCATACCCGATCTATCAGTGAGGCTGCAACCCGCCTCGATACCTCCAATTCGCGATCGTTCCCCGTCGCTCGCCGTGAGGTGACATGAAGCCACTTCCCTTCCGCTTCGGCATCGCCGTCGTCGCTTTGGGCGCTCTCGCCGCCGCTGGCTGCAAGCCGAAGTCGAACGCCGCCGCCGATCCGAATACCCCGACCACCGCCGCCGTCGATTCGTCGAAGACCAGCACCCTCGCCCTCCCCGTGGTCGGCGAGCCGGTTCGCAAGGGCGACCTGATTCTCACAGTGAGCGCCCGCGGCCAGATCGCCAGCGACGCGGTGACCACGATCAACGCGCAGGCCTCCGGTACGGTCGATTCGGTGCTGGTCCGTCTCGGCGACCATGTCCGGGCCGGTCAGGTGCTCGTCAAGCTCGATGCCAAGCCGCTCGATCTCGATGTTCGCGCCGCGCAGGCGCAACTCGACGCCGCCAACGTCAAGTTCAACACCGACGTCTACGCCGATTCGCTGGTTGAAGGCAGAGTGCGCCCCGAACGAAACAAGTTCCTGCGCGCGCAGGATGGCATCGAGGGCGCGCAAGTGCAGCTCGACAAGGCCAGACTTGCCCTCGACCACGCCGTCATCACTGCGCCCTTTGACGGAATGATCGAGAGCCTGTCGGTGGCGCCCGGCGACCAGGTGAGCAGCGGCGCCGTGGTGCAGATCGTCGACATGAAGAACCTCCGTGTCGAGGCCGAAGTTCTGGAGCACGACATTCCGCTGCTGCGCATCGGCGGCGAGGCGATCGTCACGGTGG
>JBOHRZ010000400.1:0-2518 GCA_050732975.1 Gemmatimonadales bacterium | reverse complement strand
GCCTTTGCCATACCGGTACCATATTGCCATACCTGGTAGAAATCAAGCGATTACCTCTTCCCGGCCGGCCAGCGACGGCCCATCCCGGCTCGACCGAACTCGCGCTGGACGCCTGAGCGGCTGGTGGCAGCGTCACTTCACCCCGCGGCTCTCGGCGATCTTGCGGCGGAACTCGGTGATCCAGTTGGGGGAGACCACGAGCTGATAGTCATTCTTGGCGGGGACCGATGTGAGGAAATGCCGGCCATCGCGCGTCGGGCGGTAGAAGGCGGATTGGTACTGATTGCTGATTGCAGCCGTCGGAAAGGTGGCGATCATGGTGTCGCGACCGAGAAGCGTCATCGTCGGGGATGAGGCCAGCCGTGCCGCGACCAGTGCGTTCCCGTTCAGATAATAGAGACGTGTGCCGTCGACCGACCACACCGGTGCCTCACCGCCACCGGCCGAAATCTGGATCCTGGCCGACGGATCGGGAAACGACCGGAGGTAGACCTCGTCCTCACCGGATTCGTCGCTGACGAGCGCGACCCATCTGCCGTCGGGTGAAAACTGCGGCGAATGAAAGTCGGTCCGGCCGGCGAGGTAGTCATGCACGACCGATGGAGAGTCGATCGGCACCGTCTGGAGCGCCCACGCGCCCTCCGGAATCACCGTGAGCATTACCGATTTGCCGTCGGGAGTCATCACCGCGGCGCTCGCCAAGTAACGCAAATCGAGGATCTTCGCCGCCGCGCCGCCGCCGGTCGCCCGCTGGCGCCAGAGTGTCGTACCTCCTTCGCCGGCGGCGAAGTAGATCACATCCCGACTGTCGGGACTCCAACTGACGGAGCTGACCGTACTGTCCGTGGTCAACCGCGAGAAGGTCCCCAGTGCCAGATCGTCGATCCAGACATCGGATTGTCCATTCGCGTCGAGCACCACGGCGATGCGGCGGCCGTCCGGTGAGAGCTGGACGGCGTCGAACACGCCGTCGGTTGTTCCGATCGGGGCGGGTGCCGCATTCCGGCTGATCCAGGCAAGGCGCCCTCTCGAGCCTCCGATCGAGGTGACCATCGCGCCGCCGCGCGAGACATAGATCTCCGAGTTGCCATTCAACCCTTTGTCGACGCCGACCGGATCGTGGACCGGGATCGGTGAGCCGCGCACCTTCTTTGCGGGCGCATCGAGTGCCACCGCCATGACCGAGCCGTCGGCCTTGACGAAGACGAGGTAACCGTCGAGCACCGCAAGCGGCCGGATGCCTTTGATGCCGAGCGGGGTGACGCGTCCGTCGCCGAGCGACGCGATGCCGATCTGCGACGAGGCGAGGCCACCGTACCAGATCGTGAACACGACATACTTGCCGTCCGGCGTGCTCAAGGGCCAGAAGTGGTTCCTTTCGCCGTGGGCCGAGTCGACGTGAGTCAACGCTGCCGGTGTTCCCCCGGCAGCGCTTACGCGTGACAACCCGGCAAACGGTCCCCAGGCGCCGAGCAGAATCTCGTTGTTGACGGTCCAGTCGGAGCCGTTCTGCCCACCGGCGTCGGCAATCGTCACCGGCGCGCTGCCGTCGAGCCGGACCTTGCGTTCCTTTCCCCCCGTCTCGAAGCCGACCCATTGGCCGTCGGGAGAGAAGTACGGCTCCACTGCGTCCTCCGTACCCGGGATCGGACGCATGTCGAGCTGATTGGTACGCACGATATAGAGCCGACTGCTTTGGAACATCAGGCTCGCACCCGGGCGGACAACACTGTACACAACCGTCCCGCCGTCGGGCGAGATCGTCGCCGGCCACGGGAAGTTGTCAATTGCCCGGGTGCTGTCGGTGGTTGCCAGAATGAAGGTGATCGGGGGCACCACGGTTCCTTGACGGGTTGGCTGCCGTCGTATCGCGGCGCCGGCGATCGCCAGCACGGCGATCACGGCCGTGCCGACGAACACCGGGTCCCGAAACCGTGACCTTCCTGGTGCTGTCACCGACGTATAGCTCCGATTGCCGAGTGCGGCGGCAAATTCGCCGGCCGTGGCGAACCGATCCGCCGGCAGTTTCTGCAACGCCTTCGCCAGCGCCGCCGCCACATTGGGCGGCACCGACCGGCGCAGTTCAGTGACCGGTCGTACGTCCTGGGTCACGATCTTCATGATGATCTGCTGCGCCGACCCGCCCACGTGCGGCGGCTGACCGGCCAGCATCTCGTAGAGCACCGCGCCCAGCGAGTAGATGTCGCTGCGCGCAGTGATGTTCTTCTCCGCCGTCGCCTGTTCGGGACTCATGTAGTGTGGCGTGCCGAGTGACAGGCCGGTCTCCGTCATCCGCCCGCCGGCCGCGGCGCTCACCGCCAGCGCGATGCCGAAGTCCATCACCATCGGCCGGCCGTCGTGGAGCAGGATGTTCTCGGGCTTGATGTCGCGGTGGATCACGCCGTGGCCGTGCGCGTAGTCGAGCGCGTCGGCGACTTCGGTGGTGATCCGCACCGCGTCGTCGATGGCGAACTGGGTTTCGCGGTCGAGTTTCTCGCGGACCGTTTCGCCCTGTATG
>JBOHRZ010000399.1:0-2526 GCA_050732975.1 Gemmatimonadales bacterium | reverse complement strand
ACCGAGTTGCGGGCTACGCTGGCTGCCGCGCGGCAGGCCTATCCCGACCGGCGTATCGTGGTGGCATTTCAACCGCATCTCTATTCCCGCACCCGCGAGCACGGGGCGGCGATGGGCCAGGCGCTCGCTGCCGCTGACCTCCTTGTGGTGACCGATGTGTACGGAGCGCGCGAGGCGCCGCAGCCGGGCATCACCGGCAAGCTGGTGGCCGACGCGGCAGTCGATGCCGGCGCCTTTGTGCTCTACGAGCCGCGTCGGGACGAGCTGGCCGGCGAGATCGCCGGCATGCTGCGCGAAGGCGATGTGCTCCTCACCGTCGGCGCGGGCGATGTCACCCGGGTGGGGCCGGATGTGCGGGCTCTTCTGGAGGCCCGATGACCCGGCACCGGATTGGCGTCGTGATCGGAACGGTCTTCGCCGCCGTAGTTGTGACCGGAGCGGCGCTCGGCCTGCCATCCTTCCTGCGCCGAGTTGCGTTCTTCCGGATTCGCCAGGTCGAAGTGGTGGGGAATCGCTACCTCGACGCCGCCTCTGTCGTGGCCCGGCTGCACCTCCGTCCGGGCGCCAGCATCTTCGATCGTCTCGGCCGGGTCAGCGCCGCGGCCGCGGCGATTCCCGGCGTGCACAGCGCCAGCGTGGTCCGTCGGCTGCCCGCGACGCTCCTGGTGACCCTGCACGAGATCCCGCCGGTGGCGCTGGCCGCGGGCGGTTCCCGGCTGGTCCTGATCGACGAACGTGGGCGCGATCTTCCGTTCGATCCGGTGCACGCGCCGGGCAGTTTCCCGATCGCGACCAGGGACTCGCTGACGGCCGGCCTGTTGAGCCGGCTCCGCCTGGCCGATCCTCACTGGTACGACAGTGTACAGACGGCGCGCCTGGACGGCCGGGATGTGCTCCTCGAAACCGGGTCGCACACGATCCGCTTCGACGCGGACGCCGACGATGACATCATGCGCGCGGTAATCGCGGTTCGGGGCTACCTCGCCTCACATCACGTCGGATGGAGCGAGATCGACGCACGGTATCGGAGCCGTGTCTTCGTCCGGAAGGCGTCGTCATGAGCGTTCCGGTTCAGCGGCTGGTGGCGGCGGTAGATCTCGGCAGTACCAAGGTGACAGGTATCATCGGTGAAGTCACCGGCGACGCCCGTTCCTGGGGATTGCGGATCCTGGGAATCGGCGTCGAGGAATCGACCGGGATCCGGCGTGGGGCGATCCGGGATTTCGACGAGACCGTGCGCGCCACGACGAGGGCGATGCAGAGCGCCGAGCAGGTGGCCGGCATCGAGGTCGGTACGGTGTACTGCGGGGTGTCGGGCGTGCACGTTGCCCAGCGCGTGTCGCACGGCGTCGCGAGCGTTCCCGGGAGCGAAATCCGCACTGTCGACCTCGCGCGCGTCAACGACGTCGCCTGTGCCGTCAACTTCGGGCAGGACCAGGAACTGCTGCACGCGATTCCCCAGGATTACCGTGTCGACGGCGAGCCGGGATACGCCGATCCGATCGGCATTCCGGGCGAACGGGTCGAAGCCGAGGTGTACCTCGTCACGGCGCGCTCGAGCACGGTGGCGCAGCAGCGCAAGGTGATCGAAAAGGCGGGATGGCATGTCGGCGAGTTCGTGCTGGACCAGCTGGCGGCATCGCTCGCGGTGCTGAGCGCGGAGGAGCGCGAGGCAGGCGTGACGCTGGTCGAACTCGGCGCCGGCAGCACTTCGGTGGCGATCTTTCACGGCGGCAAGCTGCGACATACCGCCTCGATCCGGTTCGCCGGTGGGCACGTGACCGCCGATCTGGTGCATGGTCTCCAGATCACCCAGTCGGAAGCCGACAGGATCAAGGTCCGCTACGGCGGTGCGGTGGAGGCGATGGTTCCCGAGGTCGAGGTCATCGAGCTTCCGGCTTCGCCGGGCTACCAGTCCAGGCACGCCTCGCGGCGGCTGGTGGCCCACATCATGGGGATGCGGTTCCAGGAGGTGCTGGAACTCGCCAGCGACGAGGTCACCCGGGCCGGCTGGTCGATGGCGGCGCTTCCGGCGGGCGTGGTGCTCGCCGGAGGAGGGGCCAGGGCGCCGGGCATTGTGGAGCTGGCGCGGGACGTCTTCGCGGCCCCGGTGCGAGTTGGCGTCCCCGGCGATAGCTTACGGGGACTGGTCGATAGAGCCGCCTCGCCGGAACTCGCGGTTCCGGTGGGACTGGCGCTGTGGGGCGCGAGACAGGTCGCTACCGGGGCAGGATTCGGGGCGGCCGGCAAGTCTTCGCCTGCGGTTGAGCGGGTGCTGGGTCCGGTGAAGCGCTGGCTTCAGGATTTCTTCTGATCGCCTCTCGGGGAGGCTCACCATGGCAGACATGATCTTCGAGCTGGAAGAGCAATCCGGGCAGAACGCCCGGATGAAAGTCGTCGGCGTCGGCGGCGGCGGCGGCAACGCCGTCAATCGGATGATCGAGGAGAGTCTCGCCGGCGTGCAGTTCATCTCCGTCAACACCGACGCCCAGGCGTTATCCGCGTCGCGGTCGGACATCAAGGTGC
>JBOHRZ010000398.1:0-2547 GCA_050732975.1 Gemmatimonadales bacterium | reverse complement strand
AAGGTGTCGCGCGTCGGCGACCTGGTCGAGGTCTATCGCGCGCTAGCGGCGCGCTGCGACTATCCGCTCCATCTCGGCCTCACCGAGGCGGGGATGGGCGCCCGGGGAATCGTCGCGTCGTCGGCCGCGCTGGCGATCCTGCTGCAGGAAGGGATCGGCGACACGATCCGTGTCTCGCTCACGCCCGAGCCGGGCGGCGACCGCGCCGAGGAAGTGCGTGTGGCGCAACAGATCCTCCAATCGCTCGATCTGCGCCACTTCACGCCGCAGGTGTCGTCGTGTCCCGGGTGCGGGCGCACCACCAGCACCTTCTTTCAATCGATGGCGCAGGAGATCCAGCAGCATCTCCGCGAGCGGATGCCGGTCTGGCGCACGACGCATCCCGGCGCCGAGGAGCTGAAAGTCGCCGTGATGGGCTGCGTGGTGAACGGCCCCGGCGAATCGAAGCATGCCGACATCGGCATTTCGCTGCCGGGCACCTTCGAGGAGCCGGTCGCCCCGGTGTTCGTGGACGGGAACCTGTGGACGACTCTGCGTGGCGAACGAATTGTCGCTGAGTTCCTGGTGATACTCGAGGGGTATGTCGATCGCAGGTTTGGTACAGGAGAGCAGGGAGAGCGAGGAGAGCGAGGAGAGCAAGGAGAGCAGGGAAAGCAGGGTGGGCGATGACGGAATCTGCTGAACTGACGAACCTGGCGGCGCGCGAAGTTTTCTCTCCCCGCTCTCTCCGCTCTCCCTGCTCTCTCTTCTTATGACCGACCTGAGTTCGACCCTCGCCCAGCATCCGATCGCGGCTTTGCCGCTCCTCTTTGTCGCGGGGCTGGCGACGTCGTTGACGCCCTGCATCTACCCGATGATTCCCGTTACCGCGGGGATCCTTGCCGGGACGTCGAAGCCGGGGGCGCCGCGGCGCAGCGCGATTTCGAGGACGCTCGCGTACGCGGTGGGCCTGGCGCTGGTGTACGCGTCGCTCGGCCTGCTCGCCGGGATGACCGGCACACTGTTCGGAACGATCTCGTCGAACAAGTGGGCCTATCTCGCGTTCGGGGTCATCCTGCTCATTGCTGCGCTGGCGATGTTCGACGTCATCCCCGTCCGCATTCCCGCGCGCCTCGGCACCTGGGCGGCGGAACGCACCGCGGAGTCGCTGGGCGGCGCGTTCGTGATGGGAGCCGCGTCGGGATTGGTCGCCGCTCCGTGCGGTGCGCCGGCGTTCGCCGCGGTCCTGAGCTGGGTCGCCGCGACCCACAGCGCCATCTGGGGATTCGTGTCCCTGTTCGTCTTCTCACTCGGCCTCACTGCCATCCTGGTCGTCGTGGGGTTTGTTTCCGGGAGTGTCGCGGCACTGCCGCGAAGCGGCGCATGGATGCTGGCGGCGAAGCGCGTCGGCGCGGTGCTGATTCTGATCATGGCGGAGTACTACTTCGTCAGAGCCGGAATGTATTGGTAAGAAGGAGAGAAGGAGAGAAGTGAGAAGTGAGAAGTGAGAAGTGAGAAGACGGAAGGACTTGCGCGCGATGTGTCATCCTGAGCGAAGCAGCCGCGCTGCGGCTGCGAAGTCGAAGGACCTGTTTTTCAAAATCGGCGACCACGAGGAACCCAGCGATCAATGAGAACAGCGCAAACCACGAAGCGTACCTTCATGATGGCATTTGCAGTTGCGGCCCTCACCGCCATCCCCGTCGCCGCTCAGACCGCTCCGCCCAAAGTCGGCGACAAGGCGCCGGTGGTGTCCGTCCCCGATCTCGATGGCCACCCGGTCGCGGTGGGGCTCCGGCCCGGGAAGAAGGCCGCCATCGTCGAGTTCTGGGCCACGTGGTGCGAGCTCTGCCACGAATTGCTGCCGAAAGTCCGCGCCGCGCAGGCGAAATACGGCGCGCAGGTCGATTTCTTCGGCGTCGATGTCACCGTCAACGATCCGCTGGCGAAGGTCCGCCGCTTCGTGGCCGACAATCATCCCCCGTACCAGACAGTCTACGACGATCACGGCACAGCGGTGCGCGCGTTCGGTGCGCTGGCGACATCGTATGTGGTCATCATTGGCAGCGACGGCCGGATCGCCTACATCGGCGACGGCCCCGATCAGGACTTGAGCGCCGAGCTCGCCAAGGTGGTGAAGTGAGGAGCAGGGGTTGGGCGAGGGGGAGGGGGCCGACCACGGCTCTCGGCGCTGGGCTCTGGGCGCTGGGCGCTGGGCGCCGGGCTCCGGGCGCTGGGCGCTGGGCTCTGGGCTCATCGACGCTCGCGCTCGTCGCACTTCTCTGCTGCTCACACCCCGCCTCGGCGCAACGCGACAGCGGCACGTTGCACCTCCGGCTATCCGTGCAGGAAGGCGCCCATGTCGGACGCAAGGCGCCGCCGATCGTGCTTCCCTACGCCACCCGCGACAGCGCCGGCCCCACGTCGCAACCGTTCGATCTCGCCAAGGAACTGGGCCATGTGGTGATCGTGGTCTTCTATCCGGGCTCCGGGGCGCTGGGCGCTGGGCCCCCGGGCGCCGGGCCCTCCGCCGACTGGCGCGCCATCGCTCAGCACGAGGGGCCGCTC
>JBOHRZ010000397.1:0-2566 GCA_050732975.1 Gemmatimonadales bacterium | reverse complement strand
TCCTTCTCTCCTTTTCTCCTTCCCTCCTTGTCAGATCGCCACGCCTTCGAGTTGAAGCAGTCGGAGTTTTCTCCAGAGGCCGCCGCCGTAGCCGCCGAGTTTGCCGCCGGTATTCACGACGCGGTGACAGGGAATGATGATCGGCAGCCGGTTGCGGCCATTGGCGCTGCCGACGGCTCGTACCGCCTTCGGATTGCCGATGGCCCGGGCGACGTCGGCGTAGGAACGCGTCTCGCCCCAGGGAATCCGCTGCAGCTCGCGCCACACCGCCAATTCGAACGACGATCCCCGGATCACCAACGGCACGGTAAAGGCGCGTCGGGTGCCGGCGAAGTATTCCTCGAGCTCGACGAACAGCCGGATCAGGTGCGGATGTCGGTCGGCGAGCACCGGGCCGTGAAACCAGCGGCGGAGGAGCGGCGCCTGGCGTTTGAGACGGGCGATATCGCCGAACTCCAGCAGCACCACTCCCGCGTCGACAGCGGCTCCCACCATGGTGCCGAGCGGCGATTCCCACGTGGCTGCGACGACCGGCTCGCCTTGGCGCGCCCGTCCCGGCGGTGTGCCGATCAGCCGGGTGAATGCATCGCGAAAACCGCTGTGTGAATCCCACGCCGAATCGAGGATGACTCGGTCAAGCGGCGCGCCGCCGCGCAGCGCGGACTGGGCCGCGGCCAGCCGCCGGGCGCGGACCCAGGCATGGAAGGTCACCCCGAACGCCTTGCGGCAATGGCGGCGGACCTTGACCGGATCGAGCCCGTTCCGGGCGAGGTCGCCGTCGCTGATGCGATCGGCGGCGGCCGCATCAGCGATCTCAGCGACGCGGGGCCACCAGGGCGGTTCGAGTGCGGCGCGATCGGGACGACAGCGCCGGCAGGCGCGGAAGCCGGCGGCGCGGGCGTCGTCGGCCGTAGCAAAGAACTCCAGGCGGTCAGGCCTGCCGCGTCGCGCGGGGCAGGTCGGACGGCACGCGACGCCGGTGGTGCGGACGCCGAAGACGAAGAGTCCGTCCCAGGATGGATCGCGGCGGGCCACGGCGGTGAGCAGGGTCCGGCGCGATGGAAGTCGGGCAGCGATGGTCATGGTTGCGATTCTAGCGTGCGCCGTCGCATGCTGCCACCGGAAATTGAACAGGGAATCGCGGTAACTGCCGATCGGGTCGCGGCCGGCTCAACGGGACGGTAACTTACTGGCAGCGGTCAACTCAGGAGCGGGCATGCCGTCGATACGGCTTCAGGTCTACGAAACGCCCAATCTGCGGGTCACCTGGGACCCCGACGTCTGCCGGAATTCCGGGGCGTGCATGCGTGCCCTCCCCGCAGTGTTCGGCAAACGCGAGGGCCGCTGGATTCACCCCGAGAACGCCGAGGCCGAAGCGGTGATCGCGGCGGTCGCCCGGTGTCCGTCGGGGGCCCTCAAGGCGCAGTACGTCACATCGGTGGTGCCGCGAGGCCGTCGCGACGGAGGTCGATGAGCGCTACTGGCCGACCGTCATGTCCTGTGACATCTGGAACTTCCCATTGACGAAGACATCGACCTGATAATTACCGGTCGCCAGCGGCTTGGCGAATCCGAACCGCAATGGTGTGAACGATACGCCGGTGCTGTCGGGCCGCGCGGCCTTGACGGCCTGCGAGTCCACGGTCTTCCCCCCGAAGCGGATCCGGGCGCTTACCTCGGTCGATGTATCCGCGCCGGCAGCCCGCACGGTCATCAGGACCGAGTCGGTGGGTGCGAACTGGCTGGCGACGCCGCCCTCGACGCGTCCGTACCGGTCGATGCGATGACCGAACTCGAATCCCATGGCGCGCGCGACCGAGGGCGGTGACGACGTGACGCCGGTCGAGCCCGCCGGTGTGCCGCTCCCCAGCGCGGCAGCGGTGGCGCTGTCGAAGTCCGATGACCTGGCACCCTTGCGGCCGCAAGCGGCGGTGGCTGCGGCGAGCACTATCAGTACGGCGATCGATGAACGCATGCGCGCTTCGCGGAAAAAGATGTCAGGAAGCTACATGGAGGCCTCGCCATGGCAATAAGACTGGTGGTGTTCGACGCGATCGGGACCGCGATCCTCGATGGTGGCGCGGTGCAGCAAACGATGCGCGAAACACTCGCCACCACCGGCCTGGAAATGCGGAGCGGCGCGATGGACGGTGTCGCCGGGATGACCAAGTTTCAGGCGATCCGGACGCTTCTGGAGGGACACGGGCGCGACGATCTGCTGCCGCGCGCCGACGCGATTCACGCCGACTTCGCTGCCCGCGTGATCCGTCGATACCGTGCCGACGCCGGAGTCGCGGAGATGCCCGGCGCCGTCGAAGCGTTCGACACGCTGCGGCGCGCCGGCGTGCGAGTCGCCATCGACACGGGGTTCACGCGTGAGGTGCTTGACGTGGTACTGGGCCGGGTGGGCTGGGCCGGCGAGGACGGTCCGCTCGATGCGACCGTCGCCAGCGACGAGGTTCCCCGCGGCAGGCCTCACCCCGACATGATCGATGCCCTGCGTACGCGTCTCGGCGGAATCCCTTATGCCGAAGTCGCCAAAGTCGGCGACACGCCGATCGATCTG
>JBOHRZ010000396.1:0-2590 GCA_050732975.1 Gemmatimonadales bacterium | reverse complement strand
CAGCAAAGGAGCTAGTTGATGCCAGACAAGATCCGGATTCGCCTCAAGGCGTTCGACCACGTGGTGCTGGACCAGGCCGCGGCGGACATCGTGCGCACGGCCGAGAAGACCGGCGCCACGATTTCGGGCCCGATCCCGCTGCCGGTCAAGACCGAGCGGTGGACGGTGCTGCGCTCGCCGCACGTCGACAAGAAGAGTCGCGAGCAGTTCGAGCTGCGGACCCACAAACGCCTGCTCGACATTCATGATTCGCGGCCGCAGACGATGGACGCGCTCACCAAGCTGGATCTGCCGGCCGGTGTCGACGTCGAGATCAAGGTCGAGTAGCCCATGTCGACAGGCATCATCGGCCGCAAGCTCGGCATGACGCGAGTGTTCGCTTCGGATGGCACCGCGATCCCGGTGACGGTGATCGAGGCGGGGCCGTGCCCGGTGCTGCAGGTGCGCGACGCCCGGGCGCAACTGGGTTGGGGCCGCAAGACGGCGGCCCGGGCGACCCGGGCCGAAGTGGGTCATGGCAAGGCGGCCGGACTCGACTTCGCGCCGCAGGTGGTTCGGACCTTCCCGCTCGCCGGTGCCGAACTCGCCGCGGGTGCGACGGTCACGGTGGCGATGTTCACTGAAGGCGACCGGGTCAAGGTCACCGGCACGTCCAAGGGTCGTGGCTTCCAGGGTGTGGTGCATCGCCATGGTTTCGGCGGCGGCCCCGCGACGCACGGCAATACCCGTCACCGCAAGCCGGGCTCGATTTCGCCGGGCACCGATCCATCGCGGGTGATCAAGGGGAAGAAGATGCCCGGTCACATGGGCGCGGAACGCCACACCGAACTCGGCCTCACGGTGGTCCGGATCGACGCCGACCGTAACCTGCTGTTCGTGCGGGGCGCGATCCCCGGCTCGAAGAACGGCATCGTCACGGTCGCGAAGCAGGGAGGACGCAGCCGCCATGATTGAAGCGCCCCATTATTCGGCGACCGGCGCGAAGCATGCGCACGCCTTTGCGCTCCCTGACGACACCTTCGACGGCACGGTCAACGAGGATGTGCTGCATCAGGCGGTGAAGGTGCATCTCGCCAATCAGCGACAGGGCACCGCGAAGACGAAGACCCGCTCGTTCGTTTCCGGCGGCAATCAGAAGCCGTGGAAGCAGAAGGGAACCGGTCGGGCCCGCCAGGGATCGACGCGCGCGCCGCACTGGCGCGGCGGCGGCACCGTGTTCGGGCCGATTCCGCGGGATTATCGCGCTGACACCAACCGGCGCGTGCGGCAACTGGCGCGGCGTTCGGCGCTCAACGCCCGGGCCCGCGAAGGGATGCTGCACGTGATCGATCCGCTGGCGATGGAGCGGCCGAAGACCAGTGCGCTCCTCGGCGTGCTCGGCAAGCTGCCGCTTGCGGATGCGCGGACGCTGATTCTCACCGCGGGTTCGAAGCCGGCGGTGTATCTCAGCGCGCGCAACGTGCCGGATCTCGACGTGCTGCCGTTCAGCGACGCCACCGCGTACGACATCATCCGCGCCGACGTACTGGTGATCGAGAGCGCGGCGTTCGGCGACGGCAGCGCCGCGTCGGTCGAGGCTCCGGCCGCCAGGAAGAAGCCGGCGCACCGGGCCAGGGCGAAGAAGGCGGCCGCGAAGGCCGCGCCGAAGCGCGCGAAGCACGCCCCGAGCAAGCGTAAGAGGAAGGCCGCGGCGAAGAAGCCGAAGTCGCCGGGCAAGAAAGCGAGCAAGTGATGGCGGACCTCCATCAGATCGTGGTGCGGCCCCTGATCACCGAGAAGAGCTCGGCGGCGTGGCAGGACCGCAAGGAATACGTCTTCGAGGTGCACCCCGAGGCGACCAAGGGGCAGATCCGCGAAGCCTTGCGCCAGCGTTTCGGCGTGACGGCGACCCGGGTGCGCACCATGCAGATGCGCCGCAAGGAGAGCGTGCGGGGGACCAGCCGCGGCACGACGGCGCGCTGGAAGAAGGCGATCGTGACACTGCAGCCGGGTGACACCATCCCGGTCTTCGAGGGCTGAGATGCCGATTCGTCAATTTCGACCGATGTCCGCGGGGACCCGCTTCCGGTCGGTGTCCGGGTTCGACGAGATCACCCGGAGCACGCCGGAGAAGTCGTTGCTGGAGCCGATCCGGTCCAGCGGTGGACGCAACAACCAGGGCCACGTCACGTCGCGATACATCGGCGGCGGGCACAAGCGGATGTACCGGCGGGTCGATTTCAAGCGCAACAAGCACGGGATTCCGGCGCGGGTGCTGGAGATCGAGTACGATCCGAACCGCACCGCGCGGATCGCGCTGCTGGTCTATGCCGACGGCGAGAAGCGCTACATCCTGCATCCGGCCGGATTGGCGCAGGGCGACACCGTGGTGAGCGGTCCGGGAAGCGACGTGCGAATCGGCAACGCGCTGCCGCTGGCGGAAGTCCCGCTCGGTACCATGGTGCACAACATCGAGGTGAAGCTTGGGAAGGGCGGCGCGCTGGCACGCTCGGCGGGCCAGGGCGCCCAGGTCGTGGCGCGTGAGGGCGACTATGTGACGCTGCGGCTCAAGTCGACCGAGACGCGGATGATCCATCGCAACTGCCTCGCC
>JBOHRZ010000395.1:0-2617 GCA_050732975.1 Gemmatimonadales bacterium | reverse complement strand
GACAAGGACTGGCCGGAGATGCTGGTCGCGCTCGACCGTGTCGTCGACGTCGGGATTCTCACGGTGGCGCCGAGCGCCGACACCCGCCGGTGGGATACGGCGTGGCTCGGCGCCTGGCTTGCGGATCCTTCGCGCCCGCGGGCGCGGGCGCGCTGGCATCTCGATCCCGAATTCGAGCGCGCTCTCACGCAGGTTCAGTCCGGCGCCGGTACCATACTGGTGACCGGGTCGTTCCACACCGTGGGTGATGTGATGCGGGCGCTCGGCTTCGAACCGTGAGCGGCGCCGCCCGAGCTCAGGCGGGCGACTCGGAGCCGTCGTCGCGGCTCCACTTCTGCCGGGGAATCCCGGTCGTGGCGGAGAGGCGCCACAGGAAACGCAATGGACCGCCCTTGAGCTCGCCGCTTTCCGGGTCCGCCTCGAGTTCGATTGCGTCGATGTGTTGTCCGGACATCCGGCGGACCAGTTCGCGCTGTTCCGGCGTGAGGACGATACGGACCGGTTGTTCGTCTGCCATATTCGCTCCCGTGCAATGCGTCTTGCTGAATCAGTCGGTGCGGAACGCCGGAATCCGAACATATAGTTTCTCTGTCACGGAGCGGTCACACCGGCAGCGCGCGCGAATGCCTCGCCGAATTCGGTGGCCGTCGCGTAGCGGCGATCCGGGTCGACGGCGAGGGCGCGGGCGATCACCTGTTCGACCTCCACCGGGATGCGAAGATCGTCGCGCTGCAACCGGATGGGGATCAAGTCGCCGCGCATCCGCGCCACCGCCATCTCCCGCAAGGTCTTGCCCGGAAACGGCGAACGTCCGGTGAGCAGCTCGTAGGCGATGAAGGCCAGCGAATAGATATCGCTGCGACGATCGAGCGGCTTGCCGCACATCTGCTCGGGACTCATGAAGTCCGGCGTGCCGACGACCATCCCGGTCTGGGTCAGCTTGCGCGCGGCCGGAGTGAGGCGTCGCACCGCCGCGAGCCCGAAGTCGAGGAGGACGGCGCGCTCCGTGCCGCTCGCATCGGGGACCAGCATCACGTTTTCGGGTTTCAGGTCGCGGTGGATGACACCGAGCTCGTGCGCGGCGTGCAGTCCGGCGGCCACGTCGCGCACGATGCGTGCGGTGGCGTCGACCGGAAGTTCGCCCAGCCGCGCAACACGATCGAAAAGCGCTTCGCCGTCGAGCAGCGTCATGACGATATACGTCAGCTCGGGCGATTCCCGGAACGCCAGGATGGAGCAGAGATTCGGATGCCTGAGCTGAGTGCCGACATCGGCCTCGAGACGCAGGCGAGCCATCGATGTGGTGTCGCGGATCAGGCCGGGGAGCAGCACCTTGATCGCGACGGTGTCGCCGCCGGCGCGATCGGTGGCACGATAGACCACCGCCATGCCGCCTTCGCCGATCTTCTCGGCGATGTCGTAGCGGCCGTCGAGACGTCGGCCGGAGAGGTTCAGCGGATCCGGTACCGGTTGCACCGCGGTCACGGCAATGAAATTAGCTGCCCCGTGGGCCGCCAAGGCGCGACGGGCGGGGCCGGACACTAGGCCCACCGTCGAGCGGCTGGTATCTTGGGCCATGATTTACAAGGGTTTGCCGGGGTTCCGCGACTTCCCGCCCGAGGAATTCGCGCTGCGGACGCATATCTTCGGCGTCTGGCGGCGGACCGCGTCCCGGTACGGCTTCCAGGAGTACGACGGGCCCCCGCTCGAGCCGCTGGAACTCTACACCGGCAAGAGCGGCGACGAGATCGTCGGCCAACTGTACGCGTTCACCGACAAGGGCGAGCGTCAGGTGGCGCTTCGACCGGAAATGACCCCGACGCTGGCGCGCATGGTGGGCGCCCATGGCGCCGCGCTCAAGAAACCGATCCGGTGGTTTTCGATCCCGCAGCTCTTTCGCTACGAACGCCAGCAGCGTGGCCGACTGCGCGAGCACTTCCAGCTCAATTGCGACCTGATCGGCGAACCGGGGCCGCTGGCGGATGCGGAAATCATCGCGCTGGCGATCGACATCATGCGCGGGTTCGGACTGACGGCTGCGGACGTGCGGGTACGGCTTTCCGACCGGCGCCTGCTGACCGATCTTCTGGCGCGCCGTGGCGTACCGGAGTCGGCAATGCCGACGGCGTACCAATTCATCGACAAGATCGAGCGCATCCGGGGCTCCGACCTGGAGAGCCTCCGTGAGGAATCTTCGGCCTTCGCTCCGGCGACAGTCACGGACCTCGAAGAAGTCAGCCGGATCCGCGGCCTCGACCAGGCCCGGGCGGCGTTGCACGGCGACGCCAGTCCTGGGCTCGATAATCTGCAATCGGTCGTCGACGCCGTCACGGCTCAGGGCCTCGGCGACTGGCTGGAAATCGACCTTACCATCGTTCGCGGCCTGGCGTATTACACCGGCACGGTCTTCGAGCTCTTCGATGCGCAGCGGAAGCTGCGCGCCATCTGCGGCGGCGGCCGGTACGACGGCCTGCTGAGCAGCGTCGGGGGCGCCGATCTGCGCGCCGTCGGCTTCGGCATGGGCGATGTCGTGCTCGGCGAGCTGCTAAAGGACCGCGGGCTGCACCCGGCGGCGCCGTCGCCGATCGACGTCTTCGCCGCCAGCATCACCGCGGAC
>JBOHRZ010000394.1:0-2617 GCA_050732975.1 Gemmatimonadales bacterium | reverse complement strand
GGTGCATGGGATGCTGACCGCAACGATACCTTCCGCCGTGGGCAGTATCACCTCCACGGTCACGGTGAAGGCGACGTTCTAGCGCAACGCGAAGCCACCGGCGACCACGGATGAGGGCACCAGCAGCGCTTGGGGGAAAAAATGAGAAGGCCGCGGAGATCCGCGGCCTTCGTTGCATGGCGTGAGCCACGCAGCACCTTCGCAACGTGGATCGAATCTGCCGCCGAGACGGCCGAGGTGTCAATGCCAGGGGTGCGGGCCGAGAGATTCGGAACTCCGTTGGATCACACCCGGCACAGGTACCGCTTGGCGGACCATGCGTCGCGCCGTTCCTTCGACGTTGCTCAGGACAGGCCCGCCCCGGGCGCACGGTCCGCGCCTCGCGCGGCTCCCTCGGTTCCTCGGGACAGGCGTGTCGCCTGCGGGGCGCTCACTTTCGGCGATCACGGCACGGGTACTGGCGCGACGCAGACTGGTCCGCCGGCGCGATACCTGCGCCGGGCGCGGTGCCGACTTCGGGGCGGCGTTCGCCGTGCTAGACTTCATCCGTGACCACGACGACCCCGACCCTTGCCGACGTCCAGGCACGCCTTGCCGGCCGTCGGGGCGAAATCCTCAAGCTGGGCGTGCGCCGATTGGCCCTGTTCGGGTCGGTCCGTCGGAATGCGGCCCGCCCCGATAGCGACGTGGATATGCTCGTCGAGTTCCAGCCCGGCGAGAAGACTTTCGATCATTTCGTCGCTCTGGGCGATCTTCTGGAGCAGTTGCTCAGGCACGACGTGGAACTGGTGACGCCGGAGGGGCTGTCGCCGTACCTGAAGCCGCACATTCTTGCGGACGCCGTGGATGTCATTCGAGCCGCGTGAGGGATCCGCGTTTCCAGATGTGCGTTCAGCAGCGTTCCTGGCGCAGGCTCATCGCCAGTCGCTCGCCGTCGCGAACAGCGAGAACGCAGCTGACGACCAAGCCTTCATTGACTCGGTCTCCGAACTTGGCGACGGGTGAGGCCATCCGAAGCGCTTGGGGCAAAAAGGAGAAGGCCGCGGAGATCCGCGGCCTTCGTGGCGTGGCGGTGAACCACGCGGCTCATTCGCAATGTGCCTGCAATCTGCTTGGCGCCCCGCGCCGAGTCAATGCCAGGGGATGCGGGAAAGGGGATTCGAACCCCTACGGGCTTGCGCCCAGCCCATTGCGAATGAACCGCGTCTACCAGTTCCGCCATCCCCGCCCCCATACTCTGGCACTCGGCTGCCCTGGTTGCTGCGACGCGGATTCACAAAGTGATGTGCCGCTGGCTCGGGGATGATGCCTGCGTCATGCCGGGAACACGACAGATTCCAACGCAGACCGGACCACAATCACGCAGGCGTCGCCGCCCCCCCGGCGGCCGGTTCGGCGCGATAGATTCTGTGCATCGCACTCACCGGGACTCGTCATGCGTAACGCTCCGGCCGTGATCGCCGCCCTGTTGCTCCTCGGAGGACCCGCCATGTCGAACGCCCAGCAACCACTGCCTGCCGAACCGGGTGCCGCGCAGCTCGCGATCGCGAACCTGCCGGCGAAGGAGAAGGCACTGCTCACGGTCACGTCGCCGGCGTTCAAGGCGATGGGTGACATTCCGTTCGAGAACACGCAGTATCGCGGCAACGTCTTCCCGGGGTTGGCGTGGAGTGCCGCAGGGGGCGGACCGGCGGGGACGGTGTCGTACGCGATCATCATGCAGGATCCCGATGCGCAGATGACGGACGGGATGCCGTGGCTGCACTGGACGATGGTGAACATCCCGGCGGAGGTGCGGGCGCTGGCGCCGGGGATGACGTCGCCGCCGGCTGGTGCGACGAATGGACCCAACTATCGCGGACTGAAGCAGCCGTATGCGGGGCCGAGGACGCCGCCGGGGCCGAGGCACCGGTACCATGTGCAGGTGTTCGCGCTGGATGGAACGCTGCCGGCGGATGGCGCGGCGACGTACGACGCGCTGATCGCGGCGATGCGGGGGCATGTGCTGGCGAGCGGAGAGGTCGTGGGACTGGGGAGGGCGCCCGAAGAGCAGTGAGAAGTGAGAAGTGAGAAGAGAGAAGTGGGTGCGGTGCGGGGGCGGCGCCGTAGGCCGGCGGGAGCCGGCCATTCGGTTCGCGGATTACAAGCGCTCAGCGCCAGACGTCGGTGAAGTACTCCGGCAGATCGATCGCGCCGGTGATGCCGTTGGTGAATGTGAATGCCAGCTCGGCGTCACAGATCTCCGGACGGCGATCACCATGACGCCAGCGTTCGATGATCCGCGCGTCCAGATCGACGATCCAGTACTGCTCGACGGCGGCAGCCATGTAGATCCGGCGCTTGGTGCCGCGATCGTGGGCCGCGGTGGATGGGGAAATCACCTCGGTCACCAGGATCGGCGTCGGCGCGTCCTGCCACCGCTGAAGGCGGGGCCCCGGACCGACGGGGACCAGGAACAGATCGGGCTCGACCACATCGTCGGGACCGAGCTGGAGATCGCCGGGAAGCGGAAAGAGTTCGACGTCAGGCCTGTCGGTGACAAACGGGAGCAGGCGATGATAGAGCGCCAGCACTGCGCGTTGATGCAGCGGCCGCGGCGGTGGACTCACGACGTGGG
>JBOHRZ010000393.1:0-2624 GCA_050732975.1 Gemmatimonadales bacterium | reverse complement strand
GAGGTCTGGTTGCCGTCCGTGGTCACGACGAAGTGCGTCTTCGTCGGGTTCACCGCGTCGGGGGTCTCGATTTCGCGATCGGTGATGATCGTGTCGCCATGTTGGGCGACGGTCCAGGTGGCCGCCGATGGCAGCATGTCGCCGGTGCTTTTCGCCGCGTCCATGACCCAGACGCCGCTGTAGTCGGCGTGCTTCGCCTGCGCCCCGGCGGGAGCGGCCAGACCGGCGGCGATCAGCAATGCGGCGAATCCGGCAGTGATACGGCTCATGCGACGAGATCCTTTAGTTTGTCGCCAGTTTCGCCTTCGCGCAGGCGCACCAGCGCTCGATCGCGGAGCTGGCGGATCCGCTCGCGCGTGACACCCATCATCCGGCCGATCTCTTCCAGCGTCCGCGGCTGTCCGTCATCGAGCCCGAAGTAGAGGCGCAGGACCTTGGCGTCGCGCGGCGGCAGTGAATCGAGCGCCGCCTCGATGTCGGCGCTCTGCGAGTTGGCCATCGTGTGAGCGTCGGTCTGTTCCTGCTCGGCCAGCGCAAACCGCTCGATGCGCTCGTTCCCGTCGCCTTCGCGGGTCGGATGATCGAGTCGCACCGCCTCGGTGTTCAGCGACGACAGCGACCGGACCGCCTCCTCCGTGAGACCCGTAGCGCGAGCCAGCTCGTCGGTGGTCGGCATCCGTCCCAGCCGTTCCTTGAGCAGCGTGGTCGTCTTGCCGAGGCGCGACAGGTCGGCGGTCCGGTTGAGCGGCACCCGCACCGGGCGTCCGTGACGGGCAATCGCCGCCTGCACTGCCTGCCGGATCCACCATACCGCATAGGAAATGAACTTCACCCCGCGGTCAGGATCGAACTTCCGCGCCGCGGTCATCAGACCAAGATTGCCCTCGCCGATCAGGTCGACCAGCGGGACGCCACGATTCTGGAACTTCTTCGCGACCGAAACGACGAAGCGCACGTTGTGATTGGCGAGCTTCTCCTGGGCGAGGATGTCGCCCTGGAACGCGCGCCGCGCCAGCGCCATTTCCTCTTCGCGGTTGAGCAGCGGCACCCGCGAGATCTCGTCGAGATACAGGTCGAGACTCTCACGACCCTCGTCGACCGCCCGGGCAATCTGCGCCGGGCGAAGCGAGCGCCGCTTCCCGCGAGTTCGAATCGTCACGTTCCTGCTCCCGTCCCCGTCAAAGAATGCCCGGCGGACGACAGCGCGCCCCCGGACAGATTCGATCGCCCCCGAACAGGCGACGCCAAAATAACTGTCGCAACAACATTACGCAACTATATAAGCAACTCGTTGTGAAACATGTGCTTATATTGATCATACCCTCGTGAAACGCCGCCGCGCGTCTGGCCGATCCCGAAGTCCATACGCGGCGGACCCCCGTCGCGTTCCCATTCTTACCCCAGGCTGACGGTCCGGCCGCCTCTCCGGCCGCTGTGGGTTGGACGCGCCAGAACGGCGGAACGTCACGTTGCCACTCCCTTCGGGGGTCGCAACATGACTCGATCCGGACCTGGCAGGGCGGCAGCGCGGCTCGGCCGCGGCGGCCCTAGAGCGTCTTCATCTCGCTGACGAGACGGGTCAGCGAAGCCTTGGCATCGCCGAAGAGCATCGAGGTTCGCGGCTCGTAGAAGAGTGCATTCTCGATCCCGGCGAACCCCGCCGACATGCCCCGCTTGAGGACGATCACCGACCGCGCCTTGTCGACATCAAGTATCGGCATGCCATAGATGGGCGACGATGGATCGGTGCGCGCCGCCGGGTTGACGACGTCATTGGCCCCCACTACGAGGGCCACGTCGGCCTGCTCGAACTGCGGGTTGATCTCCTCCATGTCGAGCAGCTTGTCATATGGGACATTGGCCTCGGCGAGGAGGACGTTCATATGTCCCGGCATGCGGCCGGCCACCGGGTGGACAGCATACTTGACGTCGCCGCCGCGCTTTTCGATCTGCTCGGCCAGTTCCTGGACGGCGTGCTGCGCCTGGGCCACGGCGAGCCCGTATCCCGGCACGATGATGACCCGGCTGGCATAGGCGAGCTGTACGGCGGCGTCTTCCGGCGAGATGCTGCGCACCGTTAGTCCGGTCGCCGAAACAGCTCCGGGCGCCGCCGTCTCGGCACCGAAGGCGCCGAAGATGACGTTGCCGAACGAGCGGTTCATCGCCTTCGACATCAGGATCGAGAGCATGAATCCGGATGCCCCGTTGAGTGCACCGGCAATGATCAGCACGTTGTTGCCGATCGCGAAGCCGGTGGCAGCCGCCGCCAGACCGGCATACGAGTTGAGCAGCGACACAACGACGGGCATGTCCGCGCCGCCGATCGGGAGCACGACGAGGAGGCCGATCAGCAGCGCCAGGGCGATCATGATCCAGTACGCCGTCGGATTGCCCGGATGGATCACCAGCCAGACAAAGATGCCGAAGGTCGCGGCGAAGAGCGTGAGGCTCATCGGGTTCTGGAATGGCCAGGTGATCGGCCGCCCGGGGAGCAGCTCCTGCAGCTTGCCGAACGCCATCACCGACCCGGTCACGGTCAGGGCGCCGAGCAGCGTCTCGAAGCCCAGCGCGACCATGGTGCCATGGCTGATGCCGGTACCAAAGCCGTGGACCACGAATTCGTT
>JBOHRZ010000392.1:0-2664 GCA_050732975.1 Gemmatimonadales bacterium | reverse complement strand
GTGCTGGAGGTATCGGTCGGGGCCGACGGCCTCGCCAACGGCGTTCTGTACGTCGACAAGGCCACGCGCGCCGAGCAGCGCGTCGATGCGCGGGTCGTGGTGCTCGCCGCGAGCGCCTGCGAATCGGCGCGCATTCTGCTCAACTCCAGGTCGTCGCGCTTTCCGGACGGGATCGGGAATACCGGCGGAATGGTCGGCAAATACATCACCGATACGGTCGGCACCGACGTGCAGGGTTACGTGCCCGCGCTCGACAACCAGCCGCGTCACAACTGCGACGGCGTCGGCGGGGCGCATCTGTACATGCCCTGGTGGCTCGACAATCGCAAACTGGATTTTCCGCGTGGGTACCACATCGAGATCTGGGGCGGGATGGGAATGCCCGGCTACGGATTCATGGACGGCATCGAGGATTACCCGTCGGGCGGCGGCTATGGAGTATCGCTCAAGCGCGATTACCGCCGGTTCTGGGGATCGTCGATCGGGTTTTCCGGTCGCGGGGAGATGATCCCCAACGAAGATTCGTACTGCGAGCTCGATCCGCGCGTCGTCGATCAGTGGGGCATTCCGGTGCTGCGCTTTCACTGGAAATGGTCGGATCACGAACTCCTGCAGGTCAAGCACATGCAGGACACCTTCCGCGCGCTGCTCCATGAAGCCGGCGCCGTGGTCTGGTCTACCATGCCCGGACCTGACCAGGGATACGGCATTTCCACTGGCGGATCGATCATCCACGAAGTCGGCGGTACGCGGATGGGGACCTCGGAGTCGAACAGCGTGTTGAACGCCAACTGCCAGACCTGGGATTGCCGCAACGTCTTCGTCGCCGACGGCGGACCGTTCGTCACCCAGGCGGACAAGAATCCGACCTGGACGATCCTGGCGCTGGCGATGCGCACCGCGCGCTACGTCGCGGCGCAACGGAAGGCGGGCCAGTTGTGAGCGACGAGCCACCGCCGCCGAGCGCCGTCAGCCGACGGCAGATGCTCGCGGCCATGGCCGCGACCGCGGGCGCCTTTCTCGTACCCCGGCCCGCCGAGGCTGCCGTCGCGATGCACACCGCCATGCTGCGCGCCACCGCCGCCGGCGGCAGCTACGCGCCCAAGGTGTTCACCGACCACGAGTGGGCCACCGTCCGCCTGCTGGTTGATTATCTGATTCCCAGGGACGAAGTCAGCGGTGCAGCCACCGACGCGATGGTGCCGGAATTCATGGACATCATGCTCGATCTGGAACCGGGAATGTTGACGCCCAATCGCGGCGGCCTGGCCTGGCTTGACAGCGAGTGCCAGCACCGGTTCAACGCCAACTTCGTCGACTGCGCCGAGGCACAACGCCGGCAGGTACTCGACGACCTCGCCTGGCCGCGCCGCGCCAGGCCGGCGTTGGCCGCAGGCGTGGCGTGGTTCAGCTCGTTCCGCGACTTCACGGCCACCGGATTCTTCACCTCCGAGATGGGCGTCAAGGATCTCGGCTACCAGGGCAACACCGCCTTGCCTGAGTGGACCGGGTGCCCGGAGGCGAACTACCAGCGCCTGGGTGTCAGCAAACCCCGGTGATCGGAGCACCATGAAGAAGGCTATTCCCGCCCGGCTCGGCGTCGGCTTCGTCGGGTCCGGGTTCAACGCCCGCTTCCACATGCAGGCGTGGCAGGGCGTTCGCGATGCGGACATTCGCGGCGTGTACAGTCCCAATCGGCAGCGGGCAGCCTCCGCGGCCGGCCTCGCTCGCGAGCTGGGAGTCGGCGACGCGAAACCCTACCGCTCGATCGCCGCAATGGTTGCCGATCCCGGGATCAACGCGATCTGGCTCTGCGGTCCCAATCATGCCCGGATCGAGAACGTCGAGGAGATTTGCCACCAAGTGCAGCGGGGCAGCGCGCAGCTGCTCGGTGTGGCGTGCGAGAAGCCGCTGGCGCGGAGCGTGGCCGAGGCGAGGCAGGTGCTCAAACTGGCGACCGACGCCGGCCTGGCGCATGGCTATCTGGAGAACCAGCTCTTTGCTCCCGGAGTGGTTCGTGGACGCGAACTGATCTGGGCGCGGGGGGCCAAGACCACCGGCCGACCGTATCTGGCCCGCGCCGCCGAGGAACACTCCGGGCCGCATAACGCCTGGTTCTGGCAGGGATCGAAACAGGGCGGCGGCGTACTCAACGACATGATGTGCCATTCGGTCGAGGTGATCCGGTTTCTGCTGACCCAGCCGGGAGCGCCACGCTCATCGCTCAAGCCGGTCTCGGTCAACGGCCGGATCGCCTCACTCAAGTGGAGCCGCCGTGAGTATGCTCGGCAGCTTCGCGCCCGATACGGTCGCGACGTCGATTACGTCCGCGCGCCGGCGGAAGACTTTGCCTCGGTGACGGTGACGTGGCGCGATGCCGCTGGGCTCCGCGTCATCGGCGAGGCGACCACATCGTGGAGCTTCGTCGGGCCCGGATTGCGGCTCTCGGGCGAACTGCTGGGTCCCGAATACTCAATGGCGTGGAACACGCTCAATTCCGAGTTGAGCTGCTTTTTCTCGCGCGACGTTGTCGGCAGGGCCGGCGAAGACCTGGTCGAGAAGCAGAACGCCGACATAGGCCTCATGCCGGTGGTGCCGGACGAAGCGGCGACCTATGGCTACGTGGCCGAAGACCGGCACTTTGTGCAGGCATTTCTCGGCCGG
>JBOHRZ010000391.1:0-2682 GCA_050732975.1 Gemmatimonadales bacterium | reverse complement strand
GGTCGGCGCGCGCCGACTTCTCCCGTTCGCCATCGGCGCTGCCCGAAGCGGCCTTCCTGCCATTCGAGCCGCGCTGCGCGCGCTGCCCGCTTCCACGATGGGTCGACTTGTTCGCCATGATCTGCTCCGCTACGTCTGTGGGGTTCGCACCGCCATGGTCAGGGAGTGGCGGACGAACAAAGTGATGCTGGAATTGCCGTTGCCGACACGAAAGGGACGTCCCGTGGAGGACAGGGTTGCACTGCATGCCAAGCGGGCGTGCCGCCGTTTCGAGCGGCACATCACCGTTCGCGGACGACCCATCTCCGGGTCCAGACGAGCGCCAGCATAGCCAGCATCAGGGCAGCAGTGACCAGGAAACCGAAGCAGACTCGCGCAGCCAGCTCCAATCCACCGACCGGCACGCCACCGAACGCAAGCGGCGCGACGAGCAGCGCTGCCGCCAGCATCATCGTCACCTGACGCAGCATTCTCGCTTCCGGCTCAGCGAGTCTGGTCGGGCGGCTCGGGCCGGGCCGCATCGCCGCCGCGCGGCGTCCATCGGGCATCGTCGGGATTCGGCGGCATGAACAGCTTCCGCACCTGGCTCGCATCTCCGCCAGAGATGAAAGTCATGAACTGGCCGAGGCCGTCACCCGGCCGGAGTTCGATTTCGGCGCCGTTATACGTCATGATCGCAATCCTCGCTTGATGATGAGGTCCCGAAATGCACAAGGCGCTCATCCGTCTTCCCGCAGGAAGGAGAATGCGCGCCTTCGACTTCCGGGGCCCGGGGCCGCCGTTCGTCAAGGTTCCCGGCCCCAGGCCGAGTCAGTTGCCGCGGTACTGCTTTATGACTGCTCCGGACTACACGTCCGGTTCGCCGGAGACGTCCGATCCGCCCGAACATGCACGTCGGTGGCGAGCGGCATGCGAACGAACCGCGGTCAGACCGTTTCCAGCAGCACCTGCAGCCGGGCCCGGAGGTTTCCCAGCGTCTTCGACTTGAATGACCCCTTGGTCTCTTCCAGCACCGCGATGGTTTCACGGATCGCCTGAACGAGTTGCGTGCCGCGCGGACAATTGATCAACTGGCACGGTGAAGCCTGCACGGTCCGCCCGCTCAGGGCCTGTCCGAGTGTGCCGAGATCGCTGAGCGAACCCATCACGTTGCGCAGGGTGAGGGCAAGGAAGGCATCGATGGGCGCGACGCCGCCGGCCTTCACCGCCTGGGCCGGGGTGGTGAGCTGGTCGAACTCGGCGCGCCAGGCCTGGAGTTGCTCTTCGGTGTGGCGCATGCTGCGGTACGCACGGAACCGGTCGACGGCGCCTTCGATGCGCGATATGAGATCGGCGAGTTCCACCGGTTTCCGGAGATAAGCCACGACCGGCAGCTCGATCGACGCAATGGCCGACTCGGTCGACGGGTAGCCCGTCAGGATGATCACCGGCAGGCCGCCGGCTTCCTGCTGCAGGCCGCGAATCAACCGCAGGTTCTCGTTGCAGGGCATCTCCAGGTCGCTGATCACCAGATCGTAGGAACCCCCGCGGACGACCTGCAGCGCTTCGGCCGCGTCCTGCGCCATGCCGACCTCGTATCCTTCGGCACGGAGCAGATCCGCCGTCGACTGGCGGAACGTGGCATCGTCGTCGGCAATGAGGATGCGTCCCCGCCACTGTTTCATCGGTCTTCTCCCCCGCCCGCGGAATTCTTTCCTCGGGCAGTCGCTGGTTCTGATGCTTCAACGCCGGTCACCGCGTATGCGGCAAGGGTCCCGGTACCGTCAGAGCACTGACAGGCGACTTCGCCGGCCAGCGACGAAAAGAGCCGGCGCGCATGCCGAAGCGTCGCGGTCGGCGCCGCCGCCGTCGCCGGGTACCGGATCGTGACCGCGAGCACGCCGTCGGCGACGGTGCCGCGCACCACGACGCGGCCAGGGGCCGGAGTTGCACGCAGAGCGGCCTCGACCAGTTGCTGGATACCGTGGCGCAGCAGGCCGGCCGGCGCGTGAAAGTCGCCCGGCATGCCGCGGAGATCGGCATCGACGCGGCCCGCGGCATCGCCGAGGGCTGCCTCCGCCTGGCGAACCGCGTCGCCCACGATCGTGGCGATCGGCACGCCGACCGCGGCATCGGCCTCGGCTCGATAATTGTCGGCAAGGCGCCGGGTCAGGGTGGCGATCCGCTGGATCTCCCGCTCGATCGCATCGACGTAGCGGAAATGCGGATGGTCGGGCTCGACGGCGCCCTTGATCAGCAGGAATGAGTTCCGGATCCCGGCCAGGGGGTTGTTGACGCCGTGCGCGATGCGGCCCACCAGTTCACCGATCACCAGCAGCGAATCAAGTTCGCGGGCCAGGTCGCTGTCGCGGGCCCCGACCGGCCCGGCCTCCGTCTCCCACGGCCCCGACCCCGGTTCTGGTCCCCCGGCGGCATCCCCCGCCTCCACCTTGCGCATTTCGGCATCCATCAATAATCTCACCTGAGCCAAAGAATGGTGGCGGCAGATCGCCACCCCGTCCGATCGATCGAGACGCGGAAGGTCTCGAATGATGCGGGCGTGCGACCGGGACGCAAGGTGTCCCGCGCATGCCCGCATTTTGATTTTAATCCTGGTGGAGGTTCCGCATGCGACGTACCCGATCTCCGTTGCGCAGCGGCATGAATGTGGGGCGGCCGACCAAGGCCGCGCTGGTGCGCGAC
>JBOHRZ010000390.1:0-2714 GCA_050732975.1 Gemmatimonadales bacterium | reverse complement strand
GTCCTCATGAAACGGGCACCGGGTGAGGCGCGAACAGACGAGGAACTCGACCACGCCATCCGGCAGATCATCTCGCGGGCGGTCGTTTCGGATGAAGTAGTCGACATCTTCGCCGCGGCCGGACTCAAGAAGCCCGATATCTCGATCCTCTCCGACGAGTTCCTGGCCGAGGTCCGGGGGATGCCGCAGCGAAACCTGGCGGTGGAACTGTTGCAGAAGCTCCTGAAAGGCGAGATTCGCACCCGGCAGAAGCGGAACGTGGTGCAGGCACGCTCATTCGCCGAGATGCTGGAGATCTCGCTGCGGAAGTACCAGAACCGTGCGATCGAGACCGCGCAGGTCATCGAGGAACTGATCAAGCTCGCGAAGGAGTTACGGGCCGCGGAGGCACGAGGCGAGGAGCTGGGTCTTTCCGACGACGAGCTGGCGTTCTACGACGCGCTGGAGACCAACGACAGTGCGGTGAAGGTCCTCGGCGACGAAGCATTGAGGACTATCGCCCGCGAGCTGGTCGAGACGGTCCGCAAGAACGTCAAGATCGACTGGATGGTGCGCGAAAATGTCAGAGCGCAGATGCGAATTCTCGTCAAACGTATACTGAACAAGTACGGCTATCCGCCTGACAAGCAGGCCAGAGCGATTCAGACTGTCCTGGAGCAGGCGGAAGTGCTGTCCGAGGGCTGGGCGCAGGAACCGAGCTGATCCGATGCCGTGGCCGATCCGGCTGCTTCCGGGTCCGCGGGGATTTTTCTTTACCGCTTTGCGACGGTTTATCAGCGACGTTATTGACACCTGTCAACCACGGGCTGGGCCGTCGACAGTCCTATCCGTCGTTGTTATCCGTCTGATCCGTCGTACTTATCCGCGCCAAAGCACGGCGTTGCTGCCGGCGCGACACCGTAATGGCCGCCGAGCCCCACACCCCCGGCTTCCGGCTCGGCGCCCGTCTACTCGATGTCCGACCGTAACGTCGCGTTCTGGACGCGGAAAAGGCCGGATCAAGCGGATAAGAGCGGATAGAGCTTGGGGTTGATTCCTCGCGCGACGAAACCTCGCGCGTGCAGCGAGCATCGCCGAGCCGGGAACGGCGGTACCCTAAGCCCTATCCGCTGTTATCCGCATCATCCGCTGTTATCCGCGCCAGAGCGCCACGTCGATGTCGGCGTGGCACCGTGATGGGGGCCGAGCCGGAAGGCCCCCATTGCCCCATCCCACCGCGAGCGTACTATTTCGTGTGCCGCTGCCGCCGGGTCCCGTGTGTTGCCCGGCGCGGCAGTGGTCGTCTCGTTGGCAAGACCACACGACAAGGGCGCTAGCCGACCACGGCGGCTGACGCGAAGCTGTAATCAGCGACGGGACTCCGAATGGCACGCGCACGTCGAGCCGGTCAGGAAGCGCCGCGGAAGCAGGCCGCCCCTCCCGCCGCCGAAGCCAATCCGGCGGGTGCGCCGCCGCCGCCTTTTGCCGTGGTTGGCATCGGGGCATCCGCCGGCGGGCTCGCCGCCATATCCCACTTGCTGGACGCCCTGCCACCCGACACCGGGATGGCGTTCGTGGTCATCACCCACCTCTCGGCCACCCATGAGAGCAAGCTGGCCGAGATCCTCTCCCGGCACACCGCCATGGCGGTCACCGAAGTGCATGACGAGCCCGAAATTCTCCCCAATACCGTATTTGTAATCCCGCCAGCCCGGTCAATGATCGTCGCCGACGGCCATCTCAAGCTGCTGCCGCGGCCGCCGGGGGCCGAGGCGCGCCGGCCGATCGACCAGTTCCTCGAGTCCCTGGCCGAAACGTGGTCGTACAGTTCGATCGGCATCATCCTGTCGGGAACATCGAACGACGGAACGTACGGGCTCCAGGCGGTCAAGGCGCACGGCGGCATCACCTTCGCCCAGGACGCCAGCGCCGAACACAGCGGAATGCCCGAGAGCGCGGTGGCTTCGGGGATCGTCGACTTCATCCTGTCGCCCGAAGCGATCGCCGCCGAACTGGTGCGCATCGGCCGCCATCCGCACGTGGCCCATCCGCAGGTGCCCGCCGGCGGCGAGGAGCAGCGGCGCATGGACCGCATCGTCGCGCTGCTCCGTGAGGTGCTCGGCGCCGACTTCAGCAACTACAAGAAGAACACCCTCTACCGGCGGATCACCCGGCGCATGCTGCTGCGCCACATGCAGGGTCTGGAAGCCTACCTGCAACTGCTGCAGCAGGACCCGGCCGAGCTCAACGCGCTGTATCACGACATCCTGATCAGCGTGACTTCGTTCTTCCGCAATCCCGAAGCGTTCGAGGCGCTGAAGGAGACGGTTTTTCCCCGGCTGATCGCCGAGCGGTCGAACACGGAGCCGGTGCGGATCTGGTCGGTCGGGTGCTCCACCGGTGAGGAACCCTATTCGCTGGCGATCGCGTGGACCGAGTTCGCCGAAACGATCGACAACGCGCCCGGCGTGCAGATCTTCGCCAGCGATCTCAATCAGCGGGCCGTCTCCTTTGCGCGTGGCGGCAACTATTCCCGGCGGATCGCGCAGGAGATGTCGGCCGAACGGCTCAAGCGATTCTTCACCGAGACCCCGGACGGTTACCACGTCAACCGGGATATCCGTGAACGGGTCGTCTTTGCCCAGCACGACGCCCTCAACGATCCGCCGTTTTCGCGGGTCGACATGGTGAGCTGCCGCAACGTGCTGATCTATCTCGAGGCGTCGTTGCAGCAG
>JBOHRZ010000389.1:0-2720 GCA_050732975.1 Gemmatimonadales bacterium | reverse complement strand
CGCCCGAGGCGATCAGCACCACCACCTGGGCGCCCGTCGCTCGAGCCGAGGTAAAGGCGTCGTTGAGGTGGTTACCTTCGCCGGACAGCGTCGGACAGGTGGCGACCACGAACGCCGGCCGCGCCGGCAGATGTTCGACATCGTCGGCCTCGGCCACCTGGAACCCGGCGTGCAGCAGGTCGCGTTCCAGCCCCGCGGGTCGGGCGGTGTGATCGCCGAACAATACGATCAGCGGCCGCGCTCCCCTGAATCGGGGCGCGGTTCGCGTCATCGACTGCGAGGTATCCGTGAGACGAATGATGTCAGACACACAACCTCGTCCGAATAAGGAGGGACGCGCCGTTGCGCGCGGCCCGGACCAGCTCGGAGCTCATGTATCCATCGCAGGCGGCCCCGCGACCGCTCCGGCACGAGGGGCATCGATCGGCGCCACCGCGATCCAGATCTTCACGAAGACCCCCAACATGTGGCGGGAGCCGGTGGTCACGGCCGAGACCGCGACGGCCTTCCAGCGAGCCCGGGACGAATACCCCGTCGCCGCGGCAGTCTCGCACGATTCGTACCTGATCAACCTGGCCTCGCCGGATCCGGCGCTCCGGGCGCGATCACTGGTCGCGTTCCAAGGCGAATTGCGGCGATCGGCCCAGCTCGGCCTTCAGGGCGTGGTCTCGCACCCCGGCAACTTCATCGACAATCGCGAGGCGGGGATCGAGCGCAACGCCCAGGCGATCACCGAGGCGTTGCGCGAAGTCGACGGCGACCTGATGCTCCTGCTCGAAACCACCGCGGGCTCCGGTACGGCGCTGGGGAGCTCGATGGAGGAACTGCGGGAGCTGCGCGACCGGGTTGGCGACGATGTCAGGCATCGGATCGCCTTCTGTGCCGATACCTGCCACCTCTACAGCGCAGGCTACGATCTGGTCGGCGGTTACGATGATGTATGGAATAGATGGGAACGCCTTATCGGTATTGATCTCCTCCGCTGCCTTCATCTCAATGACTCCAAGACGCCCTTTGCCTCCCGCCGCGACCGTCATGAACTGGTCGGCAAGGGCTCACTGGGCACCGAGCCCTTCCGGCGGATCATGACCGACCCGCGATTCGCGGCCATTCCCAAGGTGCTGGAAACGCCGAAGGGTGACGATGAGGTGACCAACGACCGCGAGTCCCTGGCGCTGCTTCGGGAGATGGCCGGCTGAATTGACGTAGCACTTCGAGCACCGCCATCTTGCCGGATGCGAACTGCGATCGCCGCACTGTTGGTTGTTCTGCCATTGGGCCCGGCCAGGAGTCAGGCGACCGTGCGAATTGCCGCAGGCGCGGTCTCCAGTTCGGCGCTGGTTAACGACGACATCGAAAGCACGATGCTCCGCCCGAAGCTCGCGCCGGAGCTTTCGATTGCGGCCTCCGTGCCGACCGGACGCGGCGGGTTCCGGCTCATTCTGGAGGGCGATTACGCCCGCTCGACACTCGACGTGGTCGAACCGACGGAAACATCGCTGCTGGCACCGGTGACGGTGATGACCGGGCTGCTGCTGTTCGAGGGGCCGCTGATTGCCAACCTGCGCTGGCAGCTGGGCGGCGGGGCGGTGTTCTACCGATCGAGTGAACGCCAGGGAATCTTCCAGGACGGCACCACGCAGCGCTGGCTGGTGGCCGGCGGGTTGACATGGGACCACCCGGTGGCGGCGGGCACGACGTTGCTGGTCACGGGCCGGATCGACACGCAGGAGTTCATCACCAGCGCCATGCGGCGATACGGATATACCGGTCAGCAGAACGTCCGCCGCGGGGCGGTGCTGATCGGTGTAGAGCGGAGCTTCTGATGCGCCGCCTGCTTCTCCCCGCTTTGCTCCTGGTCGCCGGCTGTTCCGACGTGATATCGCCGCTGCTGATTCATACCTACGATTTTCGCGATATCGAAGGAAGCGACACGCTCACCTTTCACTGGCCGCGCGAGATGCTGCCGGTGCGGGTCTGGGTGGCAAGCGATTCGCCGCTGCGGCCCTACGTGGAGACCGCCATCCAGCGCTGGGAAGACGCCTTTCTGTACGGCGAGTTCCAGGCCACCATCGTGGCCGATTCGAACCATGCCGACGTCATCGTCCGCAACGTCCCGGCCGACAACGGCGGGCTGGCGGCCATGGCGAAGGAGTGCGTCGGCGAAGTCGATCGCGACATCGATCTGGACTCCAACACGATGCAGTTGCCGATCCACGTGTTCGTCTACGCGGTCGTGAGCGACATTGTGCCGGGCATCCCGACGTGCTACAGCATCACGATGACGCACGAAATGGGTCACGTGCTGGGGATCATCAATCCGCTGCACGCTGGTGCCACGCCGACTGACGTGATGTATGCCGACCCGGTCTTCGACGGCATCAGCGAGCACGACCGCGAGACCGCGGTCTTTGTCTATCATTCGCCCTCGTCGCTGACCGCCGTCGGGCGGCGGTGAGCGTCTCGAGGCCTTGGCCGCGGTTTCCCCACGGCGCAATTTGTCGCGCGCCGGCCGCCGCGCCGTTGATAACCGACTGAGGATTCGATGAGTGTTGCGCCGTCACATCCGGAAATCGCCGCGCCGTCCTGGGTGCACCACGACGCGCTGCTCGACTGGGTCCGCACCGTAGCGCGGCTCACGACACCGGACCGCGTTCACTGGTGCGACGGGTCGCAACATGAATACGACGCGCTCTGCGACGAGATGGTGGCTTCGGGCC
>JBOHRZ010000388.1:0-2730 GCA_050732975.1 Gemmatimonadales bacterium | reverse complement strand
CATCCGCCTCGGCCTGGTCGACGAAGTCATCCCCGAACCGGTGGGCGGCGCGCACTTCGACCCCGACGCCGCCGGCGACGCGCTGCGAAAGGCGCTGGTCAAGTCGCTCACCGAGTTGAACAAGATCCGCCCCGAGAAACTGGTGCGCCGCCGCGCCGACAAGTACGCCGCCATGGGCGCGTACGCCGAAAGCTGATGAATCAGACCGTCGAAGTGCGCTTCAAGGGCAACCGCCGCGGCTTCTACGAGTGGGCGGTGATGACCGCGCCACTGCGCGCCAACGAGCCGGTGCTGGTGCAGGCCGACCGCGGCCTCGATTTCGGTTTCGTGCACACGGTTGACGATCTCGCACTTCAGCGCTGCGGTGGTTGCACGTCGTGCGCGGTGCCGGCAGTGAGCAAGGAGAGCAAGGAGAGCAAGGAGAGCGAGGAGAGCAAGGAGAGCGGGGAGAGCTGGGAGAGCAAGGAGAGCAAGGAGAGCAAGGAGAGCGAGGAGAGCGGGGAGAGCACAGCGACCGCACGGCCGAGCGTGGTGCGCCGGGCGGCGCCGCGCGACATCTCGCAGCACGAAGAACTGCGCCGCGCCGAGGATGAAGTCCGCCGGCAGGTCACCGCGCGGGTCCGGCAGTACAATCTTGCGATGCGGATCTCCGATGCCGAGTGGCAGTGGGATCGCAACCGGCTGACCGTGTACTTCACCGCCGAGACCCGGGTCGACTTCCGCGGACTGGTGCGCGAGCTGGCGACGCTCTTCCATACGCGGATCGAGTTGCGCCAGATCGGGGTGCGCGACGAAGCGGCGCGCCTGGGCGGCGTCGGCCGTTGCGGCCGCGAGTTCTGCTGCAGCACCTGGCTCACCAACACCGGGCCGGTCAACCTCTCGCTCGCCAAGGACCAGCACCTGTCGCTCAACCCGGCGCAGATTTCCGGTGGCTGCGGCCGCCTGCTCTGCTGCCTCAAGTACGAGCACGAGTTCTATCTCGCGTCGCGCAAGCGCTACCCCAAGGAAGGCAAGCTGATTCGCACCCTGCTCGGCACCGAGAAGGTGATCGCCGTCGACATCTTCCGGGAACGGGTGGCATTGCGCAGCGAGGAGCACGGCTCCCGCATCATCGCCGCGATCGACCTGCGCGACGAGATGGAGAAAGCCGCGGAGAATGCCCCGTCCGGGCCTGCCGGGCCGGCCGATCCGCCGCCCCGGCAGCACGGGTCGTGACGAAGTTCTATCTCACCACCGCAATCGACTATTCCAACGGCGACCCGCACCTGGGGCACGCCCTGGAAAAGGTCGGCGCGGACGCCATCGCGCGGTGGCATCGCCTTCGCGGCGACAGCGTCCACTTCCTCATGGGAATGGACGAGAACGCCCAGAAGGTGATCCAGGCCGCGGAAGCAGCCGGACGCACGACTGCGCAGTGGCTCGACGCGATGAGCGAACGGTTCGAGGCGATGTGGCAGCGACTCGGATGCTCCAACGACATCTGGATGCGGACCACCGAGCCGCGCCACGCCCGTGCCGTGACGGCCTTGATCGAGGCGATCCGCGCCAAGCATCCCGACGATCTCTTCGTCGGCGACTACGAGGGGTGGTACTGTCTCGGCTGCGAGGAATTCAAGGCGGAGAGCCAGATCGTCGACGGCCGCTGCATCGAGCATCCGTCGCGCGAACTGCTCAAGACGAAGGAACGCAACACCTTCGTCCGGCTGTCGCGCTGGCGCGACCGGGTGCTCGACGCCATCACGAGCGGCGCCTTCCGCGTCGAGCCCGAGATCCGCCGCAACGAGATCCTCCGGATCCTCGAAGGCGGCCTGCAGGACATTTCGATCTCGCGGAGCCGCGCGGCGTGGGGGATTCCCTTCCCCGGCACCGAGGACGAAACGGTCTACGTCTGGTTCGATGCGCTGATCAACTACCTGAGCGCCACCGGCTATCCCGACGCGGCATACACCGATCTCTGGCCGGCCGAGCTGCACGTAGTCGGCAAGGGGATCACCCGGTTCCATTGCATCATCTGGCCGGCGATGCTGCTCGCCGCCGGGATCACGCTGCCGAAGCGGGTCTGGGCGCACGGTTACGTGCAATGGGGCGGCGCCAAGGTGAGCAAGTCGGAGGGGACGTCGGTGTCGCTGGACGAGGCGATCGAGCGGCACGGATCCGACGCGCTGCGCTGGTTCCTGCTGCGCGAGATCGGCTTCGAGCACGACGGAGACTTCACTTTCGAGCGCTTCGACGCCAGCTACGAGAGCGAGCTCGCCAACGGGATCGGCAATCTCGCGTCGCGGGTCACGGCGATGATCGAGAAATACCGCGGCGGCGTGGTTCCGGTCGCCGACCGCGGCGAGCTCGACGGGCGCTCGGCCGCCGCGCTCTCAGCGTTCGCCGCAACGTTTGACGGCAACGATCTCCAGGGCGCCGCAGAGGCGATTTCGGCGCTGGTGCACGACGCCGACGGCTACATCACCATGGCGGCGCCCTGGACGCTCGCGAAGAACTCCGATGACGCGAAGCTCGACGTCGTCCTCGGCGACCTGGCGCATTGCCTCGTTCGCCTCGCCGTGATGACGTCGCCATTCATGCCGGCCAAAGCCGCCACACTCTGGGATGCGCTGGCCCGCACGGCGCCGCTCGACTCCGCCGCGGCCTGGCAGGAAGCAATTTCGCCGACGATCGCGGGGGCCAAGGTGCGCAAGCCGGAGAATCTCTTTCCGCGCAATTCGTCATCCTGAGCGG
>JBOHRZ010000387.1:0-2738 GCA_050732975.1 Gemmatimonadales bacterium | reverse complement strand
GTACAGGTTCTCGTGCGTGCGCTGGCGGCATGGCTGCGGCAAGGTGATCGTGCTCACGTCGTCCGGCGTGGGATTGACGTAGACGTACCCATATTCGAATTCGCGCCCGTATACGTTCGTGCCCCCGATGTTCGCAACGGCGTAGGGCCCGAGCGCCTTGCCCAAGTCGATCATGTCGTACTCGGCGTAGCGCACGATCGCGTTGTAATTCGGAGCGTCGGCGCCGTGGAACATGAAATAGTCGTTGTTGAGCACGTCGTTCTTGGCCAGCAGGAAGGACCCCATCGAGTACCACAGCGTCTGCCAGAAGGTCACCGGCTTGCCCCAGTTGTCGGTGCCCGAGCCTCCCGGCGCGAGTTGAGTGTGGCTCAGCAGCGTGACCTTGGAATGCTGGATCGCGGCCATCGTGTCGAGCTGGTGCTTCCAGGCGGCTTCTGCATAGAATTGGGTCGCCCACGGTCCCCACTGGACCGCGAAGGCGCCTTCTTCCATGACGGCGTCGGGCGGATTGGCGCTCGCGTCGAGCGCCAGCCAGGCGGCGCTGCCGTCCTGCGTTGCCGTCGCACCCCGGTTGCACCACAGGCGCTGGCCGGACCCGTGCATCCCCGCGCTGATAGCGCCGACGAAGCGATTCATGCCGTCGATCCACTCGGCGTTGGTCGGATACGAAACCGGAATTCCGGAATATGGGGAGAAGTCGTTATTCGTGGTGCACAGATCGGCGAACACGCCGTCGGCGACCCAAGGCTGGGTGACGATGTCCGCGTTGACCGCTTCCAGCCAGTACGACTGATATGTCGCGGAGCCGAAATCCATGAGGTAGGAGTACTGATTGGTGCCGGGGATCGAGTACGGAACGTTGTAGATGCGGCTGCCGCCGCCGTCGAGCAGGAACAGTTCCGGCTGATTGCCGTCGAGGCTGCCCATGGAATGTCCGCGCGCATTGTCGTAGCGCCCGAGGTCGAACAGGTCATACGCCCGCGTGCCGTCGTTATAGTTGGTCGCCTCCGCGCCCGCCTCGTAGAGGTAGATGCCGATATCGGAGTTGTAGGGGCGGATCACCGCCCATGTGTTGGGATCGAAGGGGCAATTGGCGGGATCGAGCGCGTGTTCGCAGTAGCGATTGCGATCGAGGTCGAGCAGATCGAACTGTCCCAGCGTCCATGCGTCCGCGTACTTCAACGCCGGACCCCCACCGTAATAAACCAGGAATGTGGGGATGAACCTGCAGGGCGCATAGGCGCTGCCGTTGGACACCGTGACAGGCACCGGCGCCGAGGTGGCGACATTGCCCTGCGTGTCGCGCGCCACTGCGGTGAGGGTATAAGAGCCATTCGGAACGTAGTGCGTGTACGCACGCACCGTGTAAGGAGCGGCGGTCGCCTCGGGCATGATGTCGTGGCCGTCGTACTTGAATTGCACGCCGGCGATTCCCACCGGGGAGGAAGCCGTCGCGCTGATCGTGGTCGTGCCGCAGATGGTTTCGCCCGGCACGGGCGACATGAAGGCAACCGTCGGGGCGACTTGGGCTGAGGCCAGGCGAGCCAGCCCGGCAAGTGAGGCGACAAGCACAAACTTCTGCAGTGCCCGCTTGCGCACCGACCGACGCGCGAAATTCAGGAGGACTCGGCGACTTGTATCCAGACTCATAACGAACCGCAAACATCCCCTGACGAGATCCCGGCAATTAGCAACGTTTGACACACCTTTGTTAGAGGAGATGATCCTGCGGAGGATCCACCCCGTTCGTGACGCTCCTGACGTGCTCGATCAGAAGACATCTAGTTCGATCGGATCAGCACAGGATTCGAGGCACGCCGGCGCCGGCCTGTGGTGCTCGTCGACCTCATGACTTCAAGGCCCAGTAGGCCTGGCGCGCCGGGCGGTAGGCCGAGGAATCCTTCGCGCTCGCCGGAAGGGGTAGTCCGTTCGGACCAGCGATCCACGAATAAGAACGTGGTGCGCAGGCTCGCTCCGCCCGCGATGCGCCCCGCGCACACGATCGTCGGCGAAGGCGTCTTCCGGTCCAGCCCCCGTGAGATCCAGCCGAGCGGTGGATCGTCGCAACCGACGACGATCCTGGGCGCCTCCAGCTCACGCGGGCAGTCGATGCGCAGGTGCACGCCGGCGGAGTCGACCTCGACGCCATGGCCTGCAATCCGCGCCGCGCAGTCTTCCGCCAGGTGCCAGTGCAGCTCGACGAAGTGCTCGCCCGCGCATTCGAGCGTGTCGCGCACTTCGATGCGCGGCCCCCGCTTGTCGAGTTCGATGCGGCGCCGGTGGCGCACCGGGTCGCGCAGCCTCATGTAGCCGTCGTGGACGCCCACGAACAGGTCGCGGCGGGCGTCGGACTCGAACAGCTCGCAGCGCGCCCGCGCGTGCCGCAGCCAAAGGAAGTTGCCGCCGGGCAGCGACTGGTCCTCGCCGTCCACGCGCAGCGTGTTATGCGCCGCCGTGCCGCGGAAATAGTCGCGCCAGCGGCCCTGGCGGTGGTAGGCGTAGGTGCCGGAGTCGACCAGGATCTCGCGGCCGCCGGCGCACAGGGTGAAGGCGAGCGCATCGGCGTGGCCGTGCGCCGCGATCGACAGGTAGCCGAGCGGGCCGGCGTCGGCCACCAGCTTCACTTCGCGCGGCGCGCCGAAATCCTGGCCGAGCACGTAGTAGCCGCCGTCGGCGAACGCGCGCCGCGCCGGCTGCGCGGCGGCGGCGGCCAGCAGACTCTCCACCTGGTGCAGCAA
>JBOHRZ010000386.1:0-2748 GCA_050732975.1 Gemmatimonadales bacterium | reverse complement strand
GAATGAGAGGCCCGGCGGGAGCATAGTAGGCCGGTTCGATCGGCGAACTGTGATCGCAGTTTGCGAAGAGCGCGGGAACGAGCGCCGCGATTATCGCGCGGATGTGGCGACGATTCACGATCGGAGATCCCCTGCGTTCACAGGCGCACCCGTCTCACCCGCAGGCAGCAACGGACGCCGTGCTCCTCACTCCTCCGCGACGATCCGCCCGCGCAAGCTCTGCGCGGTGACCGGCGCCGGATCGGCGATCAGCGCGCGCGCCGCATCGACCTTGCCGAAGATCCCCCACAACACCACACCGCGAACCCGCTGCTTCGCCAGGTAGTACACCACACCGGACTGGAACGGCGTCGTCCAGTCGGCGAATGTTTCCAGCCGCGGGTCGGTGTCGCCCACCGCTTCATAGCCCAGGTCGAAGAGATCGGAATAGAAAAAGGGAAGGTGCGTGTACGGCGTGGTATCGCCCGCCATCGCGCGTCCAGCCGCGCCACCCATGATGAGGGCATTGTCTTCGTGTTCGACGCGCATCCGTTTGCCGAGCTGCGGCGAGTCGAAGGAGGCGACATCACCGGCGGCCCAGATCCCCGGCCGCGAGGTGCCGAGGTGTTGGTCAACCACGATCCCGTTGTCGATCGTGATACCGATACTGCGTGCCAGCTCGACGTTGGGTGTGACGCCGAGGCCGGCGACGATGACTTCGGCCGGAAAGCGCGACCCGGATTTCGTCACTACGATGCGCCCGTTGCCGCCGGTTTCGATGACGGCGACTTCCTCTCCGGGACGGACGGTGACGTTGTGCTCGCGGTAGTACCCGACGAGATGCCCGGCGAGGTCGGCAGGAAAGACGCGGGCGCCGATTCCCGCCTCGGGGAAGAGCATCGTCACCTTGCAACCGTTCATCGCGAGCGCGGCGGCGATCTCCGAGCCGATGAACCCTCCGCCGATCACCACGGCGGATGGTTTCCCGTCCACTACCGCGTGGAGACGGCGGTAGTCGGCGAGGGTCCTGAAGTAGATCACGTCGTCGCCGCCCCCTCCCTCGTCCCCTGCAAGGCGCCGCGGCGTCGCGCCGGTCGCGAGCAGAAGCTTCTCGTAGCCATGCGCCGTTCCCTGGTCGTCGGTCACGCGCCTGGCGTCCGGATCGATCTTTGTGACAGTGCGCCCCACGTGCAGGTCGACGTTGACTTCGCGCGTCTTGCGCCAGACCGAATCGAACGCGTCGCCCTTCCAGAGACCCTTGGTCAGCGGCGGCCGACTGTATGGCGGATCGCTCTCTCCACCGATGATGCCGATCGAGCCGCTGATGTCGCGTTCGCGGATCCCGCGCGCCGCCGCGTCGGCAGTCATTCCGCCGCCGATGATCAGATACCGATAATCCGGCATGGTTCAGTCCTCCAGCTCGTTCGAGAAGTCGGACCCCGCGGTAGTAGAGACGATTCAGACATCGAATCCCAGTGTGTGCGCGACGTCCCGCTGCCGGGCATCGAGGGTGAGGAACGTCAGCTTGCGCGGCTCATCTGCCAGGTAGAGGGCTGTGGCCAGATGCCAGCAGTCGGCGCCACGAAGGTACCCGGCCGCCAGTACCCGCTTGATCTCGGGTCCGAGCGAACGTTGAGGATGAACCCAGGTGAGCGCGCCGAGGATCAGCGGCTCGTTGTCCGCTGCTTCACGGCGCAACGCAGACCGCAGCTCCGCCTCGAGCAGGTTGGACGCAAGCAGCTCATCGCAGCGGCGAAGTCTCCTCGCCATCGCGGCGCCCTCCGGCTGGGCGAGAAGCGTGGCCACCAGGCACGACGTATCGACATAGGCCTTCGACACTCAGTCGCGCTCGTCGAGAAAGCGGCGCAGGGCGCCCGGCCGGCGCGCGATCGGCTTGAGGACCTTCTGCAAGTCCAATTCGGCGCGATTGGGGCGCTCGATGACGCCCTCGGTTTCCAGACGATCGAACCGTGCCTCCGCGCCTTCCGCGATCTCGATCGGCCGCAATTCGGCCGCCGGCTTTCCGTGCACGGTGATCACGACGTGTCCGCCCTCGCGCACTCGGCGCACCAGCGCGGAGAGTCGAGCCTTGGCTTCGTAGAGGGAGTAGGTGGTCCGCACGCTCCAAGGTAATGATTCTGGTCAGACTGGTCAAGCCAGACCTGTTGGCGGGCCGGCCGCACGGCGCTGATATACCTTGAGCGCCAACCCACGAGATCCGACACCATGAAACTGGTCATTGCCGCCCTGCTCGCCGTCGTCTCGACCGCTGCAGCCCAGGCTCCCCACCGCACCATCCTCACCCACGCCAACGTCTTCAACGGCACCGCGAAGTGGTCGCACGATCGCACCATCGTGATCGACGATTCAATGATCACCGCGATCGATTCGGGCGCGGTGCCGGCGCCGCACGCCGGCGATGTGGTGATCGACGTGCACGGCCGCTTCGTGATCCCCGGTTTGATCGACAGTCACGTCCACCTTGCCACTGATCCCGATCACGAGGATGCGCCCGCTCGCGCGCTCGCCCGCCTCACGGCGGCGATCCGCGGCGGCGTCACCAACGTCCGCGACATGGCGGGCGACGCCCGGATGCTCGGCTATTACGCGCGAGAGGCAATGCTCACGGATCTCCCCAGCCCCGACATCCGCTATGCAGCGCTCTTTGCGGGGCCGACCTTCTTCCGCGATCCGCGGACCCATTCGTCGTCCGAGGGATTCGTTCCGGGCAGGGCGCCGTGGATGCGCGCGGTCACCGACACCTCCGAT
>JBOHRZ010000385.1:0-2765 GCA_050732975.1 Gemmatimonadales bacterium | reverse complement strand
GTCAGGTGCCCCAGGCCCGCTTCAAGAAGCGCGACCTGATCGGCGAAAGTGTACTTTCCGATATTGTCAGGAAGCGGCGCGAGACCCGCGCGCCGCCATTCGGGGCGACGCAGATTCGGGTGCAGGTGCAACTGGATATCCTGTCGCTGATCGCGCAGCATCGTGCACACAGCGGCCAACCCGTCGGCACCGAAGACCTCCGCCGCCAGCGCCTCGACGAAGAAGGTCGCCTGGAAGTCGAAGTCCTTCAACGCCGCGAGAATGAGCTCGAGGCCCAGAGTGCGTCGTCGATTGGCGAATCGACCCCAGACCATGACGTCGTATCCGAGCGGAGGGCGAAGGATGCCCCGTGCCAGCCGCTCCTCAACGCATTCGGTGTCGATGGTGATATAGACCGATGTGTGCGTCATCAGTGTATCTCCGTTCCCGGGGCGACCGACCCTACACGACCGTCCATTATCCACCCGCCGGCGCCATCATCGAGGAAACCCGCGACGGAAGGCCTCCGCACGAGCAAGTCTCCGACAAGCTTCGAAACCGACGACCGGAGAGCACACCGCAAATTCACGATTGGGAGGGAATTACTACCCCCCGCCCGCCGAGCCAGACACCTTTTACATCGCCGACACCCGAACTCAGTATCGCCTCCTCGGCGTCGCCCGATCCACCAATGCCAATCGCCGCCAGATCCGCCCATTTCCCAACCGCAAGACTGCCGCAGCTCGCGTCCAGCCCCAGCGCCTCCGCCCCGCCCAATGTCAGCACCCGCACCGTTTCGGCCGCGGTCCAACCGGCCAGCACCCGCGCCTCGCGCGCTTCGGCGATCAGATCGAGCGGTGCCACCGACACTTCGCTGTCGGTGCCCAGGCCGACCTTGAGTCCCCGTTCGACGTAGCGGCGCACCGGTGCGTCGGCACGATGGTGCCGCCGATTGCTGCGCGGGCAGTGGGCAACGGCGACGCCGCGGTCGAGCATGATCGCCGTGTCGTGCAGATCGGTGTGGATGGCGTGGGCGCAGATGGTCCGCGGCGTCAGTACGCCGTGGCGGTCGAGCCATGCCACCGGCGAAACCGGATCGTCGCTGACGCGCTCGACGCCCCGCGCCCGCAACGCGTCGGCGAAGATCCCGGTGAAGTCGCGCAGCAGCGCGGTCTCGTCAGCCGGTTCGGCGACATGCACGCCGATCGGCGCGCCGTGCGCCCGCGCCAGATCGGCGACCGCGCGATAGAGCGAGCCACTCACCGTGTATGGCGCGTGCGGCGAGAGGCCGAGCATCACGCGGCCCGTTGCGTGTTCGCCAAGGCGATCCAGATCGCGGGAGAAACGGCGCATCACCGCCGGCGTCTCGCCGGCGTGCATGTCGAACGCCTCGTGGTGCGCGATCCCGCTGGCGCCCAGCTCGTCGAGCGCCGCGATCACCGACCCGGTGTTGCCCATGTCACACACCGTGGTCACTCCCGCCGCCCAGCACTGGCGCACGCCGCGCCGCGCCGCTTCGAGGAATTCTTCGTCGCTGCGACCCGCCTTGAGCGCGATGATCCGCTTGATCCATTCCCAGAAATCGGCTTCTTCCGCCATGCCCGCGAAGCCGGTCAGTTCAAGATGAGTATGGGTGTTGATCAGACCCGGCAGCAGCACCGCATCGGCAAGGCGATGTTCCTCGACACCGTCAGGCGCGGGTACCGCATGGTCGGGGCCGACGGCGGCAATCCGCCCGCGGCCGTCGACCAGCACCGCGCCGTCGCGGATCGGCGCCGCATCGACCGGCAGCACCCAAGCCGCCGCGATCCGAAGGGTCAGGGCCCGCCCCCTCCCCCTGCCCCGACCCCTCCAGGCCGGAACGGCGTGTGGATCGGGCAGTATTTCGTGGGCTCGGTGCCCTTCACATAGTAGCGGATTTCGCGCACGTTCGAGGGACAGAACGGCGTCGCGAGGAGGCCGTTGGTGCGATCGATCTCGACCGCCACCAGCGAGTCGCTGATGCCCCAGTCGCCGGGATTGCGTCGCCGCTGGTAGATCTGCGACATCATTTCCCGCCACGCCGGCGCCGCCAGCTTGCCGCCCTGCGCATTCCGCATGATCGGTTGCGGGTTGTCGAAGCCCATCCAGACGCCGGCTACGATGTCGTGCGTAAACCCGATGAACCAGACATCGTGGTAATCGCTGGTGGTTCCCGTCTTGCCGCCGGCCGGAATGGTAAATCCCGCCGCGTACACCGCGCTGTAGGCGGTGCCGCCCCGAATCACGCCCTGCAATGCCTGGTTCATCGTCAGCGCCGTGGCCTGGTCGACGACCGGAATCGATCGCGGCGTCGGCTGCCAGAGGATCCTGCCGTGTCCGTCTTCGACGCGGAGGATGGCGTTGGGCACAGTCCGGTTGCCGAGATTGGCGAACGTCGTGTAGGCGGCAATCATCTCGATCGGCTTGACCGATAGCGTGCCGAGATAGATCGACGGCACCGCGTCGATCGGGGCCGTAATTCCGAACTTGCGCGCTTCGGCGATGACCGCCTCCGGTCCGAGGCGCTGGCCCAGCCGCACGGCGACGGAATTGATCGAGCGCCACAACCCCTGGCGCAGGGTCAACGTCGAGTCGGTGAAGTACCCTTCGAAGTTCTTTGGTGCCCAGGGCGGCTGCCAGAACGGCATGTCGACCACAATCGGCGAGTCCGGCACGGTCTCATCGAGCGAGATCCCCGAGGCGACCGCCGCGGTGTACAGCACCGGCTTGAAGCTCGACCCCGGCTGCCGCATCGCCTGGGTGAT
>JBOHRZ010000384.1:0-2785 GCA_050732975.1 Gemmatimonadales bacterium | reverse complement strand
CTTCTGCAGCGTCGACCAGGATCAGCACCCCGTCGACCATGCGGAGAATCCGCTCGACTTCGCCGCCGAAGTCGGCGTGACCGGGAGTGTCGACGATGTTGATCTTGATGCCGTGCCAGTTGACCGAGGTGTTCTTCGACAGGATGGTGATGCCGCGCTCGCGCTCGAGCGGGTTGGAGTCCATCACCCGTTCGTTGACCTGCTGGTTGGCACGGAACGCCCCCGCCTGGCGGAGCATCTGGTCGACCAGGGTGGTCTTGCCGTGATCGACGTGGGCGATGATCGCAAGGTTGCGGATCGGCATCAGCGCGCTCCGTCCAGATCAGTAATGACAGGAGAGCAAGGAGAGCGGGGAGAGCAGAGAGAGCGGGGGTCGCCTGGCGCAGGCCCACGCAGATGGGACGATACCCCGGGAAGAGCTTTCCCGGGTCTCCTCGCTCTCCTCGCTCTCCTCGTATTATCGGGCTGCATGGCTCTCTGCATCGGCGGCTAAACTCTCCTCATCCCCGCATTGTTCCGACTCGCACTCGTCACGGGTTTCCAACTGGATGGTCACGTGGCGAATGCCGGCGTGCTCCATGGCGTGCTCGATCCTGCGGAGTACTTCGGGATGCGTGCCGAGGTCGGGCACCACGACGTGAGCGCTCATCGCGACCAGGCCGCTGGCGACGGTCCAGACGTGCAGGTCGTGGACCCGCTCGACGCCGGCGACCGACATCATGCGGCGTTCGATTTCGTCCGGTTCGACTCCGGCCGGCACGCGATCGAGCAGGATCCGGCCGCTCTCCCGCACCAGGCGCCAGGCGCTGCGGAGGATCAGCACGCACACCAGCACGGAAATGATCGGGTCGACACGGCTCCAGCCGGTAAATCGAATGATGACCGCGCCGACGATGGCACCGGCCGAACCGAGGACGTCGCCGAGGACGTGGAGATAGGCGCCGCGGGCATTCAGGTCGTGCTGGTGGTGACCGTGCAGGATCCGCAGCGAGATCAGGTTGACCACCAGCCCGATCGCCGCAACGGCACCGAAGAGGGCGGCGTCGATCAGCAGCGGATGCCGCAGGCGGTCGATCGCTTCGATGGTGATCCCGGCCCCGATGACGAAGAGCGCGATCCCGTTCATCATTGCGGCGAGGACTTCCCAGCGGAGGTTACCAAAGTGGCGGGCGGCACCTTCGCGGCGCGTCGCGATGCGAGCTCCCACCAGGGCCAGCGCCAGGGCGGCGACGTCGGTGCCCATATGGCCGGCTTCGGCGAGCAGGGTGAGGGAGTTGCTCAGCAATCCGCCGACCAGCTCGATCATCGCAAAGGTCGCGGTCAGCGTCAGGACGGCAGCGAGTTTTCCCGGTGACCGGCGCAGCGGCTCGTCGTGCACGTGATCGTGCCCGTCTCGCCGCGAAGCGTCCTTCGGGTTAGCCTTCGAGCCGATGTCCACCGGTGCCGGTCTCCTCGTCGTTATCACGCTGGTCCTGACCAACGCGTTCTTCGTCGCGGCCGAATTCGCCCTCGTTTCGGCGCGGCGTTCGCGCCTCGAGGAAATGGTCCGCGACGGCGACCGCAAAGCTACGTTGGCGCTGCGCGCGGTCCAATCCCTCGACCGCGTCATCTCGGCGACACAACTGGGGATCACGTTGGCGTCGCTGGGGCTGGGCTGGATCGGCGAGCCGGCCGTGGCGCACACGTTCGCCAACCTGTTCGCCGGGCTGCCGGCGGCCATCGCGAAGGTCGCCACGCACAGCGTCGCGGTGGCCGTGGCGTTCACGCTGATCACCATGCTGCACATCATCCTGGGCGAACTGGTGCCCAAGGCGATGGCGCTGCTGCACGCCGAGAAGGTGGCGTCGTGGCTCGCCGGGCCGCTGCTGGCGTTCGCCTGGGTGATGCACTACCCGATCGCGTTGCTGCGGGGCTCGGCCAACGGCCTGCTTCACCTGCTCGGGATGAAGCCGCTTTCGGAGCGCGAACCGCTGCACTCGCCGGAAGAGATCCGGATCCTGGTCGAGCAGTCCGGCGAATCGGGATCGCTCGAAGCCACTGACGCGCGGCTGCTCGAGGGCGTCTTCGAATTCAGCGAGAAGACCGCCGAAGAAGTCATGACGCCCCGCACCGAGATGATCGCCATGGAGGCGGACCTGACGGCGTCAGCGGCCGCCGACGTGGTGGCGCGCGCCGGCAGGTCGCGGTACCCGGTGTACGGCGAATCACCTGACGACATTATCGGGGTGGTGCACGCCAAGGACGTGCTGCGCGCGCTCCGCGAAACGCCGGAAGCCACCATGCGGAAGATCGCCCGCGAACCACTCCTGGTGCCGGGCACGCGGGAGGTCGAAGACGTGCTCGCCGATATGAAGCGGCTCAAGATGCACCTCGCGGTGGTGCTCGATGAATACGGTGGCACCGCCGGGCTGGTCACCATGGAAGACCTGCTGGAGGAGATCGTGGGCGAGATCTACGACGAGCACGACCGGGTGCGCCTGGCGGCCAGGCCGGCCGCCGAGGGCGAAACGCGGATCGACGGTTCGCTGCCGGTGGGCGACTTCAACCACCGGTTCGACGCCGGCCTCAACGAGGAGGAATACACCACGATCGGAGGCTTTCTCTTCGGCCAGCTCGGGCGGCTGCCGAGAGTGGGCGACCGCGTCACCGTCGGTGGGTTCGAGTTCGAGATCCAGCAGATGCAGGGGAGGCGCGTGGCGAGCATCAGCGTCAAGCGAGAAGTGAGAAGTGAGAAGTGAGAAGGGGAAAACCTCGGGTTACCTTCTCACTTCACACTTCTAACGCC
>JBOHRZ010000383.1:0-2792 GCA_050732975.1 Gemmatimonadales bacterium | reverse complement strand
GCACTCGACGGCGCTCTTGGAAGGCACTTCAACGGGGCGCTGCAGCCGCCGGCGGAATTCGCAACCTGGACGGTGCGCCAGAACCAACCGCCCGGTTCTTCGCGGGCGATCGGATGGGACACGCCGTCGGGCGTCTCCTCGGCGGGCCACTACATGTCGCAGCGGAGCTTCGGGCATACCGGTTTTACCGGCACGTCGATCTGGATCGATCCGGAGCACGACCTCGTCGTGGTGCTGCTGACCAACCGCGTCAATCCGACCCGGCGCACTCCGCGGTTCGGCCTGATCCGGACCGTGGTGGCCGATGCCGTGATGCAAAGCCTCTTCCCTGACGTCTCCCCCCGGGACACGGCGGGCGGCCATTGACTGCCCAGCCGCCGCCCGGGTCGGATTGACCCGCAAGGGGTAACCGGCGATAATTCACTGGTGTACTTTCGCAGGAGTGGCGGATGAGTGACGTGACCACGCAGGCGCTTCCCGAAGGCTTTGTTCTGAATCTCACGGACAACGCCGCCGCGGAGGTGCGCAAGTTCATCGCGACCGAGAACCTCCCGGCCGAGAGCGGCGGGTTGCGGATATCGGTGCTGCCGGGCGGCTGCTCGGGGTTCAAGTATTCGCTCAATCTGGAAGACAAGGTCGGCGACGACGACATGAGCGCCGAGATCAACGGCATCCGGGTGTTCGTCGATCCGTTTTCGGCGCAGTACCTCTCGGGCGTGACGATCGACTACGTCACCTCGATGCAGGGCAGCGGCTTCACCTTCGAGAACCCGAACGCGACCGGCGGCTGCGGTTGCGGGAGCAGCTTCACGGTTTAGCCGGGTCGGTCTGTCTTCGATCCGAGGGGCTCCCGATCGGGGGCCCTTTTCGTTTCCTCGCCTTGTGCAACGCGCGCGCCGGATGGAGTTTCCCACGGCGATCTTCAAGGCACCGGCCGACTCTGAATCCGATCGATATCGCGGTCATCGCGGTCTACTTCGTCGTCACGCTGGGCATCGGGTTGTGGAACTCCCGCGGCCAGCGATCGGCGTCGGATTACTTCCTCGGAGCGCGGAACCTCCCCGCATGGAGCGTGATGCTCTCGATCGTGGCAACCGAGACGTCAGCGCTCACGGTCATCTCGGTGCCGGGAGTGGGCGCCCGCGGCGATCTCACCTTTCTGCAACTGCCGATCGGCTACCTGTTCGGCCGGATCGGGATCGCGATCTGGCTCCTGCCGGGATATTTCCGCGGCGAACAGGAGACCGCGTATGCCCGGTTCGAGAGCCGCTTCGGCGCGCCGACCCGGCGGATGCTGTCGGTGATCTTCCTGGTGACGCGCTTTCTGGCGGATGGCGTGCGGGTGTTTGCGGGCGCAATCCCGCTGGCTCTGCTCACCGGCTGGAACATTCCGCTTTCGATCGGCGTGATGGGGGCGATCACCCTGATTTATACGTGGCTCGGCGGGATCAAGGCGGTGATCTGGGCGGACGTGATGCAGCTCATGATCTACGTCACCGGCGGGATCGCCGCGCTGATCATTGCGGTGCACCTGGCGGGTGGCGCGCCGCATGCGTGGACAGTGGCCGCGGCGGCGGGCAAGCTGCGGGTGTTCGACTTCCATCTTTCGCTCACCGAGCCTTACACGTTCCTCGGAGGACTGATCGGCGGAGCGCTCCTCTCGGCGGCGTCGCACGGCACCGATCACGTCATCGTGCAGCGGCTGCTGGCGACGCGGTCGCTCCGCGACGCGCGGGTAGCGATCGTGGGATCGGGCGTCATTGTGATCGTGCAGTTCCTGCTCTTCCTGCTGGTCGGCACTGCGCTCTGGGCATCCGGCAATGCGCCGCAGGCGACACCGTCCGACCAGCTCTTCGGTGCGTTCGTGCTGCATCATCTTCCGGTGGGGCTTTCGGGGCTGGTGATCGCCGGCATCCTCGCCGCCGCCATGGGCTCGCACTCGTCGGCGATCAGCGCGCTGGCGTCGTCGTTCACGCATGACCTCTATGCGACCTGGACAGGAGTGCGCGATCCGGACCGCCTGCTGCGGGTCGGACGGGTGGTGTCGTTCGTCTGGGGAACGGCGCTGATGGCGATGGCTGTCGGCTTCTACGTCTGGACCGCGGGGACCAACACGCCGGTGGTGGTGCTGGCGCTGTCGATCGCGTCGGTGACGTACGGCGCCCTGCTCGGCGTGTACCTGCTGAGCGCCGCGGGGCCGGCGATGCGCGGCATCGACGCGATCCGCGGCGCCTCGGTCGCGATGGCGGTCATGCTGATGACCATCTTCGCGTCGCGGCTCGCCGCTGCGGGACTGACCGCCCTCGCCCCGCTGGGGCGGCTTTCCTTTCCCTGGTACGTGCCGATGGGAATGCTGCTCACGCTCGGCGTGGCATACGGCTCCAGCGTGACGGGTCGGTTGCGGTGATCGTGATCGGCGTCGACAGCGGAGGCACCTCGATGCGCGCCGCGATCTTCCGTGACGGGACCGTTCGCGAGCGGGGTGAAGCGCCCGGTATTTCGATGCGCCCCGGCGACGGCGGGCACCTTGCCTCCGCGATCGCCGGGCTGGTGCGTCCGCTGCTGCTGCGGGGGCGCGCCGTGCGCGCCGACACGCTGGTGGTCGGCGCCGCGGGTGCCGGCCGCGCCGCCGAGCAGCAGCAGTTGCGCGAGGCGCTCGAAGCCGAACGGCTGGCCTGGCGCACCATCGTGACCACCGATGCCGAGCTGGCGCGCGCCGCCGCGTTCGGCGGCGAACCCGGCGTCCTGCTGATCGCCGGAACGGGAAGCATTGCGGTGGCGCGCGATGGGTC
>JBOHRZ010000382.1:0-2795 GCA_050732975.1 Gemmatimonadales bacterium | reverse complement strand
GGTCTCACCTCTGGTCAGCGGGGCGTGCCGGCAACGGCGCGCCCCGTTTCGCTTGCAGGTGACGCTCTCCAGCCGAAACAACCCGGAGTCCCCCCGTTTGTAAGCTTCCCGAAAGGATGGCGCGGTACGTTCGGCTGGCGCGGCGACGTGGCGCGTCGCCGGCCAACCTCTGTCCGGGAGTCTGCCAATGTTCCGCTTCCCTGCCCCGATGCGCAGCGCCTTGCTCGCCTGCGCCGTCCCGGCACTCTTCGTGTCGGTCGCGTCTGCCCAGCAGTCCCACTATCACGTCATCAAGACCCTGCAGCTCGGCCACAGCCGGGCCGACTACATCATCGTCGATCCGATCGGCCGTCGTCTGTATGGTCTCGGCGACAAGGTGATCGACGTCGACCATGACAGCGTGGTCGGCACGGTCGAGGGCGGCGGCGGCGGGTACGCCATCGCCCACGACCTGAACCGCGGCCTGGTGCGCAACGGCGTCGTCTTCGATCTCAAGACGCTCGCCGTCACCGGCCATGTCGATGCCCACGGCGACGGCATCCGCTATGACCCGTTCACCCACCACGCCTTCACCTGGGAAGGCAACAACGCCTGGGTGGTCGACATGAAGACCGGAAAGTTGATCACCAAGTCGACGCTCGGCGACGGGCTCGAGTCGGGGGTCGCCGACGGGAAGGGGAAGCTCTTCCTCAACGTCGAGGATTCGGGTTTCGTGATCCGTGACGATGCCACCACGCTCAAGACCGAAGCGACGTACCGGATTCCCAACTGCGGGAGGGCGCAGGGGCTGTCGATGGACGTCGCCACGCGACGCCTGTTCATGGCGTGCGACACGAACGTAATGGTCGTCAACGCCGACAACGGCAACGTGGTGGCCCGCATTTCGGTGCCGAGTCGGGCAGACATGAATTGCTTCGACCCGGTGACGAAGCTGGCGTTCAACCCGAATCGCGTCGACAGCACCATGACGGTGGTGCACGAAGACTCGCCGGATAAGTTCACGGTGGTGGGCAAGGTGCCGACCGGCGGTGGCGCGAGAACCTGCGGCGTCGACGAGAAGACCCACAAGGTCTATGTCTTCTACATGAGGGGCACGTCACGCGCTGATGCGGAGCTGGTCCTGGCGGTACTGGCGCCGTAAGACGCGGTCATCGGCGCAAGGGGCTGATCCGGCCCGGTAAGGATCGCTGGCGAACGATTCAAGATGAACACGCGGCGGCGAGCGCGATCGGCGGATACCCTCTCCGTCTATCGCGCCCGGCCGCAACGCTATATCCTTGTCCAGCAACTGATACTCCGACCGGGGACCCCGAGAACATGCCGTATTCCATCCTTTCGAAGCGTCTGGCCACCGGCTTGGCGCTCGCGTCCATCGTCACGTTCGCCATCGCCGCCAGGCCGGTGCCGCACCGGGCGCCAATCAGACCCGCGCTGCTGTCCGGGCTGGTCTGGCGCAACATCGGGCCGCTGCGCGCGGGGCGCGTGGCAGCGGTGTCCGGCGCGATTGGCGAGCCGGGTGTCTTCTACATCGGGCTCCCCGAAGGCGGCGTGTGGAAGACGACCAACGCCGGGATCACCTGGGAACCGATCTTCGACTCGATCACGTCGGCGTCATCGGTGGGCGCGGTCGCGGTCGCACCGTCGGACACCAACATCATCTATGTCGGCATGGGGGACATCATCACCGGCGGCGCCATTGACGAAGGCGACGGGATGTACAAGTCCGAGGACGCCGGCAGGACGTGGCGGCACCTCGGCCTCGACGCCACGACCCAGATTCCCTCGATGGTCGTCGACCCCGCCAATCCCGACATCGTGCTCATCGCCGCGCAGGGCAACGTGCACAAGAAGTCGGAGTCGCGCGGCGTGTTCCGCAGCACCGACGGCGGCAAGAGCTGGACGAGAACCCTGTTTGTGAACGATGAGATCGGCGCGGTGAAGCTCGCCGCGGCGCACGACAAGCCGGCAGTGATGCTGGCCGCCACCGACCAGCATTACGTCGAGCCCGGATCGAGCGCGCGGGGCGCATTCGGGGGTCCGAGCGGCACACACCTCTTCGAGTCGACGGACGAAGGCGTCACCTGGCAAGAGCTGACCGGCAACGGTCTCCCCACCCTCAACGGACGGCTGTCGCTTGCGGTCGCGAATCACACCGACGGGCAGCGGATGTTCCTCGTCGCCAACACCGGACTGTACCGCTCCGACGACGGCGGCGGCCAGTGGCGTCAGATGGATTCGTCGGACGCGAGAGTCCGCAATGGGCAGGGTGGCTACAACTGCGGCGTGTACGTCAATCCCGCCGATCCCGACGTCGTCTACGTGATCAACACATCGAGCTATGTCTCGCGCGATGGCGGCAACACCTTCACCGGATTCAAGGGCGCACCCGGCGGCGACGATCCGCAGCAACTATGGATCGATCCGACCAATGGCCAGCGCATGCTGCTCGGCATGGATCAGGGCGGCACCGTGACGCTCGACGGAGGCCAGACGTGGAGTCCGTGGTACAACCAGTCGACGGAGCAAGTCTATCACCTCTCGGTCGACAATTCGTATCCGTACTGGGTATATGCCCCCCAGCAGGATGCCGGCGCGATCCGGGTCAGGAGCCGCGGCAACTTCGGTGAGATTACCCCCCTCGACTGGAATCCGGTGGGTGGGATGGAGTGGGGGACGGACGTCGCCGATCCACTCAATCCGAACATCGTCTACGCCAGCGGATCGGGGATCGTCAAGATCACCTATCCCAGCGAGCAGACGGTCAACGTCTCGCCGTCGGTCGACGCCGACCTCCA
>JBOHRZ010000381.1:0-2809 GCA_050732975.1 Gemmatimonadales bacterium | reverse complement strand
GTCGTCTGCGAGGCGCTTGGCGACGACGTCGATGTGAGCCCGCAAGCCGGCGGTGACCTGGTCAAGGCGGCGCTGGTAGTCACCGCGAACTCTGGCCCGCACCGCATCGGGGACGGCCACGTCCGCCTGATCGAGACGCAGCATCCAGCCGTGGATGGCGTCGCGTTCAGTGAGCAATTGCTCGACCGCGGCTAGTTCTTCGGGTGATTCCGTCATGCGACCGCTCGACCAGGAAGTAGCGGAGGCTGTCCGCAGGGGTGTTGCACTCAATCTATCCCGGGACCGGACCCGCCGAAAACGGTCCGACCGCCGACCAGCGTGCGCCTCACCACACCAGGGAGTCGCTCGCCGGCCCACGGCGTGTTGCGAGACCGGGATCGAAGCTTTCCCGGATCGACTACCCAGGTCGCGACGGGGTCGAACATCACCAGATCAGCCTGACTGCCGCGCCGGAGCGTTCCCCCTCCCAGACGCCAGATCCTGGCCGGGGCGCAGCTCATCCGGTCGATCACCACCGGCAACGTGGTCAGGCCGCCGGCGACCAATTCGCGCAGGGCGAGCGACAAGGCGGTCTCCAACCCGATGATCCCGTTGGGCGCGTCGTCGAACTCGCGTTCCTTGGCGTCGTAGTGATGCGGCGCGTGATCGCTGGCGATGCAGTCCAGCGTACCATCGGCGAGTCCCTGGCGGATCGCGTCGCGGTCCGCCGCCTCTCGCAACGGCGGATTCATCTTGGCGTTGGTGTCGTACCCTTCGCACCGTTCGTGCGTCAGCGAGAAATGATGCGGTGTCGCTTCCGCCGTCACCGGCAAGCCGTTCTCCTTCGCGCGCCGGATCATCGCCACCGAATTGCAGGTGCTCATATGGCAGAGGTGGATGTGTCCTCCGGTCAGCCGCGCCAGCAGGATGTCGCGCGCGACGTGAATCTCTTCGGCCGCGGCGGGAATCCCCTTGAGTCCCAGTCGTGTCGCCACGATGCCTTCGTGCATCGCCCCGCCTGCCGCCAGGGTGATGTCCTCGCAATGATCCGCCACCGGGATCCCGAAGGTACGCGCGTATTCCAGCGCGGTGCGCATCAGGTGGCTCGACATCACCGGGTGACCATCGTCGCTGACCGCCACCGCGCCGGCCGACACCATCTCGCCGAACTCGGCGAGCTGCTCGCCTCGCTGGCCCACCGAGACACAGCCGATCGGATACACCCTGGCCAGGCCCGCCGCTTCCCCTTTCGCCTTCACGAAACCGACCGCGCCCTGGTTGTCGATCACCGGATCGGTGTTCGGCATGGCGCAGATCGCAGTGAACCCGCCCGCTACCGCTGCCGCGGCGCCGGACGCAATCGTCTCGCGGTCCTCCTGCCCCGGTTCGCGAAGGTGCACGTGGATGTCGATCAGCCCCGGTGCCACCACCAGCCCTGCTGCATCGACGATCTCGGCGCCGTCGGGCCGGCCGAGGTCGTCGCCGATGTCGGCGATCTTGCCGTTGCGAACCAGCAGCGAGGTGATGCGATCGAGTTGCTGCGACGGATCGATCACCCGGGCCTTCGCGAAAAGGATGGGCTTCATGCGTCACCACCCGGCGCGGCCCAATCGGGCGACCCGCCGGCAAGGAGGTAGAGCACCGCCATTCGTACCGCCACGCCGTTCGTCACCTGCGGGAGGATCACTGAGTGGGGCCCGTCGGCCACATCCGAATCGATCTCGACGCCGCGATTCATCGGCCCCGGGTGAAGAATGACCAGATCCCTGGAAGCCCGCGCCAGTCGGTCGCTGGTGACGCCGAATACCCGATTGTATTCGCGCAGCGACGGAATGAATCCGGCGGTCATCCGCTCGAGCTGCAGCCGCAGCACGTTGAGTGCGTCGGCCCACTCGATTGCCTCTTCGACCCGTCGGAGCACTGTAACGCCAAGCTCCTCGATATGGCTCGGCACCAGCGTCTGTGGTCCGCAGACCGCGACCTCTGCGCCGAGCTTGGTCAGTCCCCAGATATTGCTGCGCGCCACGCGCGAGTGCAGGACGTCGCCCACGATGCACACCTTGAGTCCGGCAATCTTCCCGAACCGATCGCGCAGCGTGAGGAGGTCGAGCAGCCCCTGGGTGGGATGCTCGTGAGTTCCGTCGCCGGCGTTGATCACATTGGAGCGGATCCGCTGGCCGAGAAACTGCGCCGCGCCCGACGAACCGTGACGGATCACCACCATGTCGATGCGCATCGCCTCGAGGTTGCGCGCCGTATCCACCAGCGTCTCGCCCTTGGCGACCGACGATCCCGCGGCCTGCACGTTGACCGTGTCGGCCGACAGGCGCTTCTCGGCGAACTCGAACGAAATCCGGGTCCGGGTCGACGCTTCGAAGAAGAGATTGACGATGGTCTTGCCGCGAAGCGCCGGGACTTTCTTGATGGGCCGCTCCGAGACTTCCTTGAACGGCTCCGCGGTGTCGAGAATCGCCGTGATCTGTTCGGCGCTCAGGTGTTCAAGACCGACAAGATCCTTGCCGAGCTCAGGTGTGGTCACGCCGCACCCCCGATCAGGTCGATGGCGTCCTCGCCGTCGAGTTCCGACACCATCACCGCGACCCGGTCGGCCGCCTTCGCATCGGCCCGCACGCCGGTCACGTCGGCGGCGATCGGCAACTCGCGTCCGCCCCGATCGACCAGTACCGCGAGCAGTACTCGGCGTGGCCGCCCGAAATCGGCGATTTCGTCGAGAGCAGCGCGGACAGTGCGACCCGTGAAGAGCACATCGTCGACGATGACCACGGTGGCGCCGTTGAGATCCTGCGGCAGCTTCGTCTCGTGCACCTCG
>JBOHRZ010000380.1:0-2816 GCA_050732975.1 Gemmatimonadales bacterium | reverse complement strand
CGGTCGATCTCGGCGCTGTTCTTCGGGTCGAAATGGTAGTGCCGAATCACTGCGAACTCTGCCATAGGTCTCTCCTTTCGCGCGTGCGTTCGCGCGGCTGTTGGGCATGTGCCGCGCCCAGCGGAGCCTTATTTTTTCAGCAACTCTCGAACCTTCTCAAACGCAGCGAGCTCACCCCGAAGCCTCGCCAGTTCTTCCTCTTGCGCGCGGAGCGCCGACGCGACGAGCTGCAGCGCCGTCGTAACCCTCGACACACTGACACCCGTTCCAGGCGGCCGGCCACCGCGCCGGTTCCGAAGCGGTGCCCCGTTCTGTCGTGCGACGCGGTAGTAGTTCGCCGAGACCGTCCCGAGTTGTCGCCCACTGGCCTCCGCAATCTGCTTGAACGCGGCCAGCTTCTTCATGGCGCCGCCCGCGGTGAGCTGCTCGACCTGCTGAAAGATCTGCTGCCCAATCGTGCCGTGCTCCGTGACGTTCTTGTCTCCCATCCGTCCACCCATCATGCACCTCCTCTTCGACGATCAACGATGACGCTCCTGGAGAGAATACAGTGAAATAACGTTCGGGCAACCACGCGTCGCCGCGGACGATCAGCCCACCGCCTCTGAGCGCTCTTCTGCAGAGCTTTCGGTTCTCAGACGCCTCGTTGGCCGTCGAGTCACTCTCCGCCTCAGCAAGGGGCGCTTTTTTGACTCCAGGTTGTGAATCGGCGCGGGGTCTGACCCCGGATCGGCGGTCGGGATAGGGCGCTGGTGCGCAACCTGTAGGCTCCCTCTTGGCTGTATCCGGCGTTTCCACCAACGTGCCCGTTTAGAGGTTGCCATGGATTGGCCCCAGCGCTCCCCCCGCAGATCCGGACGTGCCCGACTCAGGCATCCGGCTCCTCGAGTCACGGTCTTGCGGCGTGTCGCAACACCGAGTGGATGGCGATCGCCTCCGGCAGGGGAACCGTACGCAAGACGCGTGCGAAGCGTTCCCAGGTCCATCGGCGCTGTCCTCCACGACGATTCAGCCACTTGAACCAGGTCTCGATGACCTGGCTGCGAAACCGACTGAGCGCGCGCGCATTGCCGGTGATGCCGTAATACGCGAAATGCCCCTTCAGCTTGCGGCTCAATCCTTGGTGCTGCTCGGCCAGCGACCAATGCCGGTGCTCTTTACACCACTGCGCCACTGCCTTGAGGGCGCGACTCATCCGCTGCGCAGCCGTCTTGCGCTGCACCACCCAGCGTCCCTTGCGGGATCGCCCCCAGTGATGCGTGAAGCCCAGGAATTGAAAACTCTCCCCGCCCTTGCCCGCGTGTTGCTGCGGTCGCGGACGGCGAAAGTCGAGGACCCGGGTCTTCTGTGGGTGCACTGTCAGACCGTACTTGGCAAACCGCTTCGCCAGCACGGCCATTACTCGCTGCGCGTCCCTCGCCGACGCGAAGACCAGTATGAAGTCGTCGGCGTAGCGCACCAGAAAGGACTCCCCTTCCAGTCGCGGCTTCACCTCCGCCTCGAACCAGCGGTCCAGCACTTCGTCGAGGTAGACATTAGCCAAGAGCGGTGAAATCACTCCCCCCTGTGGCGTGCCGGACTCAGGGTAGCTGAGCGCTCCCTCTTCCAGCACTCCGGCATTCAACCACTTGTCGATTGTGCGTCGGAGCACCCCGTCACGCACCCGCTGATCCAGAATGCGACGCAGCACGACGTGGTCCAGCGTGTCGAAGAATGCCTGGATATCCACGTCCACCACGATGCCGCCCCCCATATTCATCAACTGCTTCCACAGGGCCTCCAGCGCCTGATGCGCCGAGCGCCCCGGCCGGAAGCCGTACGAGCCGGAGTGAAACTGTGGCTCGTAGATCGCCCCCAGCACCATCGCCACCGCCCGTTGCAGCACCTTGTCCTCGAAGGTCGGGACCCCGATCGCTCGGGTCTTCGTCCCGTCCCCCTTGGAGATGTGCACCCGCCGCACCGCAGGCGCTCGGTATCGACCGGACTTGAACCGCGCGAGCAAGGACGTCAGGTTCGCTTCCAAGTGCGTGTCGTACTCCGCGGCTGTCTGTCCATCGATCCCGACCGCCCCGTCCTTGCGGGTTCTGCGGTAGGCTTCGCGTACGCAGTCTCCGTCAATATGGTGGGCCAGCGTGGTCAGTGCCTGCTGCGGCATCTCTCTGGCCAGTTCCGCTACTCGCTGGAGTCTCGGTGAGATGTTCTCGGAGCTCGATGTCTCCGCCATCGGTCCCTCCTGCGATTCCGTTCCCCGATGCCCCCTTCCCTCCACAGGCTCCCCGCGGGTCCGGGTTTCCCTGCTTCACCGGTACTATGAGGCATTCCGACGTCCGCCGTCCCGTCGTGGCGCGCTTCGGTCTTCCCTCGCGCGTCGCTACCACCGTTGGTGGAGGCCGACGGACCTCCCAGGTTCCTGGAGAGCCCTGATGCGCACATGCCCCGCTCTCCGACCCCGGTGGGTCCTCGACACTAGACCCTATGCAGTGTCGAGGTGCGGCCTTCCGTCATTCAACCAACGTCGGCACCCACGTAGCGTCACTTTCGAGGCTCAATAACGCGGCCTGCTCGCTTCCTGTGTACGCTTCACGCTCACGGTTGCCCGTGACGCGCGCAACACTCGGTTCTGGCTGTGGGCCTGCTTTGCCAGGCGGGATTGGCCACCCGCTGGGCTCTCTCGAAAGGTTTCCGTCTGTAGTGATTCTACATGACTTCCCCCTCTCCCAGGCTTTGCCTGGCGCACTCGAAATTTAACCCCTCCCAGTCCCTTACGTAACCTGTTGATTCACTGTTGAAATTTATCAATTTGGAGGGGTCAAGCA
>JBOHRZ010000379.1:0-2825 GCA_050732975.1 Gemmatimonadales bacterium | reverse complement strand
GCATTGACCGGACCGGCCACCACCGGCGCCACGGCATGGAGGAGACCCGCTACTGCCTCGACAGTCGTGCTCCCGAAGGCGTGCACCGTGAGCATGCCAGTGCTCGACACCGACGCCACATCGGGTCGGGACGATGCCCACATTACGGTGGGCGGCATGGTCGGCTCGCCGGCCAGGTCCGTCGCGGTCGCGATCAATTGGAATGCCTCGCCGATATGCAGCTGAAAGGACGGGGCGATCAGGTGGATCGCGGCGAGCGGACTCGCGGTCACATCGATCGTCGCCCTGTCCGCGAGCGTCCCGTCGCGTGCCGTGACCGTCGCGGTTCCCGCCCCGACGGCCGTGACCACGCCCGATGACGAGACCGATACTACCTGAGGGTTCGAACCTGACCAGGTGATCGCCGCCGTATCGGCCACCGGTCCGTCGTTGCCCAGCGCGATGGCGGTGAGATGGACCGAAGTGCCGATGGTAAGCGGCAGCGGCGGCGCGGCGATCGAGATCGATCGGACCGATGATGGCGGCGTTCCCGAATCGGTAGAGCCATCGGAGGTGCAGGCGGCGAGGCCCAGTGCCAGGAAGCCGCGGCTGAGACAAGGTATCGTCTTCACGCTGCCACTCACATGGTTGTCCGGTTCCGTCCGCGACTCGTCGATGACCGGGATGGTGCAGGGCGACGTCGAATCTGCCGACTCCCGGTCGGGGGCGGAACCCCGCGGTCGGGGAGAAAGACCCTACCGCGTGGGACGGAGACTGTCAATGTCCGGCGATCGGATCCTGTCCAGCCCTCCCGCCATCCGCAGCGCCTCCGGCAGGCTCGCCGCGAGATCGTTCTCGCCGACTTCATCGAGGAACCCCGACTGCGCCAGCGCCACCATCGGTTGCGCGTGCAGTCCGCTCAGGATCACCCGGATCCCCTCCCCGCGCGCCTGCCGCACCAGCGTCCGAAGCGTGTGGATTCCCGTGGCGTCCATCGCCGGAACATGCCGCAACCGGATGATCAGCGTCTTCGGTTTGCTCGCCACCGTATCGATCGCATTCCGGAACGTCTCGGCCGCGCCGAAGAAGAACGGTCCGTTGATCTCGTAGACCTGCACCTCGGCCGGGATGTCGGTCGGCAGCATGATCTCCATGTCCGCTTCCTCGGTCGCGTCTGGGTCGGCGAATTCGCGCGAGATCGGCGTGACGTTAGTCACTTCCGCCATGCGCTTCATGAAGAGGAATGCGGCCAGGACCATCCCCACCTCGATGGCAGTGGTGAGGTCGACGAACACCGTCAGAAGGAACGTCACCACGAGCACCAGCACGTCGCTGCGCGGTGACCGCAGCAGCGAGCGGAACGACCGCCACTCGCTCATGTGATACGCCACCACAACCAGGATCCCCGCGAGGGCGGCCATCGGGATGAGACCGGCCCAGCGCCCGAAAAAGAGGGTGATCAGCAGCAGCGTGATGGCGTGCACCATCCCCGCCACCGGTGTGCGTCCGCCGTTCTTGACGTTGGTGGCCGTGCGCGCGATCGCGCCGGTCGCCGGGATGCCGCCGAAGAGCGGTGAGGCGATGTTGGCGATCCCCTGCGCAACGAGCTCCATGTTGGAGCGATGGCGGCCGCCGATCATTCCGTCCGCCACGACTGCCGACAGCAACGATTCCACCGAACCCAGCAGCGCGATCGTGAACGCGGGGCCGATCAGTTGCGAGATGCGGGCGACGGTCACGTGCGGCAGGATCGGCGCCGGAAGGCCCGCGTGGATCGCGCCGAAGCGTGACCCGATCGTCTCGACCGGCAGATGCCAGATTGTCGTCGCGATGGCCGCTGCGATCACCACCACGAACGGTCCGGGAATACGGTGGCTCACCCGCGGCCAGAGCCACAGGATCAACATCGAACCCAGCGCGATCGCGACAGCCCACGGATTGATCGCGGTGAGGTGGGTGAGGAAGAGTTGCCACTTGGGGACGAACGCCGCGGGAACGTCGGCAACATGCAGGCCGAGGAAGTCCTTCACCTCGGACGAGACGATCACCACCGCGATGCCGCTGGTGAACCCGATCACCACGGTATGGGGAATGAACTTGATCGCGGCGCCGAGCCGGGCGAGGCCGAACCCGATCAGGAGTACGCCGGCCATCAGGCCGGCGAGTTGCAGGCCGTCCACGCCGTACTGCTGGACGATGGCATACACGATGACAATGAACGCGCCGGTCGGTCCGCCGATCTGGACGCGCGAACCGCCCAGCGCCGAAATAATGAATCCGGCGATGATGGCAGTATAGAGGCCGCGTTCGGGGGTGACGCCGCTGGCCACGGCAAAGGCGATCGCGAGCGGGAGGGCGACGATACCGACGATCACGCCGGCGGCGATGTCGTTGAGGAATTGGCGGCGGTGGTACGAACGGAGCGTGCTGAACAGCTTGGGGACGAGCATGCCCTGGCCGGGTCAGAGGCGCGGAAAGGTTGCCGGGACTAGGATGCGGGACAAGGGTGGTCTCACTCCGGCGCGCGGATCGTCACGGTTCAGCTCTCTGTCCCCGCCTCGCCTCCCCTCGCGACATCCATCGCGTACACCGCGCTCGTCAACAGCGTCAGCCAGTAACCGATTTCCGGCAGCGCGTGGCGCAGACTGACCAGCACCGCGATAGCGCCGGCGAGGTAGGCCGTGCGCAGGGCGAAGAACGGCAGCATCGCGTTGTGCTCGGGCGTCGTGGGCCGACGCTTCCACGCCAGCACGGCGAGCAGCAGCACGATCAATGGTAGCAGCGCGGTGAACCACTCCTCGGCGGTCCCCGGCATTCCGGCGCCCTCGCCGATCGGCACGAAGAGC
>JBOHRZ010000378.1:0-2833 GCA_050732975.1 Gemmatimonadales bacterium | reverse complement strand
ACCGCCGCCTCACCTGGCTGGTATTCCTCCAGCGCTTCGCCTATCGCCAGGTGATGTACTGGGTGGTGTTGCGGTCGATGGTGGCGGCGTTGCGCGGACGGCTGGTCGGCTGGGGCAAGCTGGAGCGGAAGGCGACGGTCGGGATGCGGGCGGCATAGAACGACAGGAGAGAAGGAGAGAACGGCCCAGCCTACCGCACTCCCGCCAACCTCCGCCCCAGCTCCGCCGTCCAGTTGCTCACCAGCAGCAGCCGTCGCTGATCGTTGGTCGGCCGAACCATCACGAAACTCTGCCCGTCCGGCGCGATGTCCCAGTCGGCGTGGTAGACGTCGGTGGCGTATGGTCCCGTGAAGAGCGTGCGACGCCCGGTGACCGTCACGGTCGGCGTCATCGATAGCGTCGCGTCGATCACCGCTTCGCCAGAGCGATAGTAGATGTGCCTGCTGTCGGCGCCCCAGAGAGGTTCCCACCCGCCGCCCGCCGAAATCGGCACGTGACCGCCGCTTGGCGACAAGGGCCGCAGATACACCTCGTATGGTCCCGATTCGTTCGACAGATACACCAACCATTTCCCGTCCGGCGACACCCTCGGCTCCTTCTCGTCGTACACCGAGTTGACGATCGGCACCGCCTTGCTGGCCGAATCAATCGGCATCATCCAGATGTCGCGATTGCTGGCCCAGGTATCGACGCGATAGACGAGCGAGCGCCCGTCCGGCGTCAGCACCCCTTCGTTGACCAGCGTGGCGTTGACGGGAATTTTCACCGCCGGCGCACTCCCATCCAGCGGTTGCCACCAGAGCTCGGTGCGCGCGCCGCGCAGCGAGGAGTAGAGCACCCGTTTCCCGTCGGCCGACCATTCGGGACGGACATTGGTTCCACCGTCAGTCATCCGCCGGGTGGCACCCGACGCGAGATCGAGTGTCCAGATGTCGGCGCCGTCGCCGCCGACCACTTCGTACGCCAGCTCTCGCCCGCCCGGCGAGAAGCGAGGATGCAGATACTGCTGCGACGCGTTCGCCAGCACCGTTTCTGTTCCGGTGGCGCTCACCCGCGCGAGCTGCGCCGCGGAGCCTCCCTGCTGGTAGATGAGCGTGCCATCGGGACCGAGCGCCGCACCGGCAAACCAGCTTCGCACCGCCACGCTGTCGCCCACCTGGATCGGCGTTCCCACATCGAGCGTGCCGGTGTTGAACGGTACCGCCATGATTCCGCCATCGGGGCGTATGTACACCAGGCTTCCGTCGACCATGCCGAGCGCTTTCGCGGCGTGGAGCCCGGTGTAGATGCGCGGCTTGCGATCGCCGGGGTGGATCGCGGCGAGCGTGACGTCGTCGGCGGTCCCCTTGGTGCTGGTGAATACCACCACCTTCCCGCCGTCGATGACAACGGGCACAAGCTGATACCGCTCGGCCGTGGTGTCGACCGCGGTGAACTGCGTTGCCGTTCCGCCGTCGGCCGAAACCCGGTACATACCGATCGTTCCGGGCGCCTGCGGCGGATAGATGATCTCGCGGTCCGAAAGCCACGCGAGTCCACCCAGGTCCGTCGCCTGCGGCGGGGTGATCGTCACCAGCGGCGAGCCGCCGACGCCGACCTTGCGGATCCCGCCATCGGCGGCCTGGAACGCGATCCACTTCCCGTCGGGTGAAAACGCGGGATAGTTGGCGTTCTCGGTGCCGGGGAGAATTCGCGCCGCGAGCTGGTCGAGGTCGCGCACCGCGAGCGCCCAGCCGCCGGCGGTTTCCACCGACACCACCGCCGTGCGCCCGTCGGGCGAGAGCGCCAGGTCGGCGACCGTCCCCAGGATCGGATAGGCGAGTCCCGGCTTATTGGAGACCGTGAACTCGAGACGCCGCGTTGGTGGGTCGCTTGCGCTGGTATTCCGGCGCCACGCCCAGAGTGCTGTCGCCATCGCCAGGACCGCCACGCAGCCCAGTACCACGGCGGCCCGCCTGGTGCGCGTCAGTCGCTGCGTCACCGGGGTTGTCGCCATCGGCGCAACACTTGCCGCTCCCGTCGGCGGTGCCGCCAGCGCCGCGCCGAATTCGGCCGCTGAGGCGAAGCGGTCAGCGGGAAGTTTCGCCAGCGCCTGCATTACCGCCACTTCGACCCCGGGCGGCACGGTGTCGCGCACCGTGTGGAGCGGCGTCGGCCGCTCGGTCATCACCTTGGCGACGATCGCCTGCACCGTCGAGCCGGTGAACGGCGGATCGCCGCTCAGCATTTCGTAGAGCACGGCGCCCAGCGCATAGATGTCGGTCCGCGCGTCGATGAGCTTCTCGCCCATCGCCTGTTCGGGACTCATGTACTGCGGCGTGCCGAGCGACAGGCCGGTCTGCGTCATCCGCTCGCCGCCGGCGCTCTGCACGGCGAGGGCGATGCCGAAATCCGCGACGACCGCCGAACCATCGTGGAGCAGGATGTTCTCGGGCTTGATGTCGCGATGGATCACCCCGTGGCGGTGGGCGTAGTCGAGTGCGCTGGCGACTTCGCGCGCGATCCGGATCGATTCGGCGATCGGCAGCGGCTTTTCCCGCATCAGCCGTCCGCGCAACGACTCGCCTTCGACAAACGGCATCACATAGAACAGGAGTCCGTCGATCTCGCCGGAATCATGCAGCGGCAGGATATGAGGGTGCTGCAGGTTGGCGGTGGTCTTGATCTCCTGGAGGAAACGTTGGGCGCCGAGTGCCGCGGCGAGGTCGGGGTGGAGGACCTTGACCGCCACCCTCCGCTCGTGCCGGAGGTCGTGCGCGAGATAGACCGTGGCCATTCCGCCCTGGCCGATCTCGCGGTCGACGCGATACCGCTCGGCGAGTGCCGCGCCGAG
>JBOHRZ010000377.1:0-2866 GCA_050732975.1 Gemmatimonadales bacterium | reverse complement strand
CAGCAGATCCTCCACCCTTCCCTCGGCCGCGATCATTGCCGGGCGATCTTTCCGCTCGTACGCGACCTGCACGCTGTCGACGAGCGGCTTCCCCATCTCGCCCAACACCTGACGCGCGAGATTCACCACGTCGTAGCGGTAGTTGTCGTTGTCACCCAGCCGGGGCGCCGCGGCGAGCAACGAATCGAGGGCCGGCCGCAGCAAGGCAGGATCGTACGGCGGGATCGGTCCCGTGCGATACGCCCTCCCTTTCGCATAGAACTGCGGCCGCTCGGCCAGGAAGTTCCCCGTCTGGTCGGGCGAACGGAATGCCGTGCGCAACAGAATCTGCCACGCACTCCACGCCGACGGGTCGAAGCCGCTGTACCGGCGAGTGATATAGTCGCGCGTCCAGCTCACCGGATCGGCCACGCCGGCGCGCCAGACCTGATCGAAGACATACTCCTCGACGATCGGATTGGCACCGAAGCCCTCGATCATCATCCCGATTCCCGAGAACTTGCCTTTGCCCCCTTCCGGGCTCACCAGCACGCTGTCAAGGTTGCCGGCGATGTGGGGCAGGTCGCCGTTGACGCTCACCTTGCCGCCGAAGTTGTACAGCACGTTCCAGATCCACGGCTTGCCGTAGAAAGCGTGACGCTTCTTCCAGACCGGAGAGCGCTCGCCCCAGAGGTCGAGCACCAGCATCCGGTCATCGGGAACGGCGCCGAGCAGTGCGGAGGCCTGCGGATCGAGCCAGAACTTCGGCGAATTGACCAGGAACCATGCCTGCAACACCCATGTTGCCTGCGAGTCCGTCGACGCCATTCCACGGTAGATCGCGCGCCCCATCGCGGCGAGGAAGGTCGAATCGTTTGACGGGGGATTGATCTCGTTGAACGGATCGGCGGCATAGTAGTGGTCAGTCCCGAAGAGTTCCTGCTGCCGCTTCATGAAATCGGCGCCCATCCGCTGGAAGAGCGAATCGAACGGATCGAGGAACCAGGTGCCGTGGAATCCGGCCGACCAGTCGCCGGTCTGGTGGATCTTCGCATTGGGGATCACCTGCTTGATCGACTCCGGCACGTGCCCGGTGAATCCCTGCAGGATCGGCGTCATCCCGAGCGAACGCTCGCGCGCCAGGATCTGCTGCTCCAGCGCGATGTGCGATTCGATCCACGAATCGGGGAGCGGCCCGCCGAGCCCGTCGACGTTCGCCATCCATCCCCAGGGGAAGTAGGCGGGGCCGACGAGGAAGTCGCCGATCTGCGCGCGCGAGAATCCCATGTCGCGCAGCACCGCGCGCCAGGTCCCTTCCTCACCGGTGATCGCCAGCGGCGCGTTGATCCCCTTAAGCGCCATCCAGTCGATCATCCGCTGCCAATCGGACCAATCCCACCACGCCATCGAGTAGGAGAAGGTGCAGTAATTGAAGATGTAGCGGAGGCGATACGGCGTCGCGATGTGCACGGGCCGATCGACGGCGGGCAGCGGCGACGGCAGCTGAACCGGAACGAGCGGCAGCTCGACGTCGGCCTTCGTCACGTGCTCGAGATACCAATTGAGCGCCGACGCGATGGCGACGCCGGACGATCCGCGCAGCACGACCTTGCCGCGATCGCCGGCGACCTCGAAGACGTCGTGTCCCGCGCTGTCGGGTATCACCGCCAACTCGAAGTCGTCGCCTCGGCCCGGGACCACGCGCACGATCAGCGCGTGAACTGCCGCCAGATCGATCCGCTCGGGCGACGGAACCATCATCCGCTGCCGCGGCGCGGCGCAGGCGCTAATGAGCAGGGCGAGTGCACCGGCAAGGCGGGTCGCGCGATATTCCTTCCATCGTAAGGGCATTGCCGCGAATCTACTCGGGAGCCGGTTCCGGCGGCCCCTGACCGGGAGCCCTGAACAGCGGTCGCGCCCGCCGATTCCGGCCCCGCCGGGCCCCATTCGCGCCTCTGAGAGACCCGCACTATGAATTCTCAGCCCCGTTCCCGGTTTTCCCAGCCGCGTTCTCGCGTCGGCCAGCCGCGTTCTCCGCACCCTGAGCAACGCTCTCCTGACTCGCTCCGCGCATCCCGTTCTCAATCAGCCGGATTCTGTGTTCCTCAGGTCCGCGCTCCACCTTCGCATGTTGATCTTGTGGAAACCCAACGCCGCTCTCGGACTTTCCAGCCCCGTCATGTGGAAAGATCAGTCGAATTCCGGAAACCAGCGGCTCGATCGCGGCATGCCGAGGCGCCTTCTACGATCACCGATGTAAGGTCATCGGAGAATCCAGCTCCGATTCCCGGTTCCTCTCCCGGGTTCGCGCGGTCACCAAGCCCGAATCACGGTTCGCGAGCCAGGTTTTCCCGGTTGTCACCTTCAATTTCGCCGCGCGGAGGCTGCTGCTACCGGTCAGCACGTCCGATCACCGGCCCGGGACGGAGCTGCTCCGGGTTGCCAGGTAGCTGATCGCGTTTTCGAGGTAGCTCATCGCGATTTTCGGACTGCTCCGCGGCGCGCCAGGGAGGCGTCCGGGCACCGGAGGGAGATTCGCGGCCCTTTTATCCTGCTCCGGCGCTGATTTAATGTGGATTCTCAACCGCGCTGGAAGACATTCAGTCGCAATAGGTTGAAGAGGGGGACTTCAAGTCGGTTTTGATATGCGACCAGGGCCATCATCACACATGGCGCGTTTCCGCGACGCCTTCGGCTACATGGTGGTCGCCTTCACCAATCGAATTGCGGAACCACTCGACTGGACATTTGCCCGCCGGACCAGCAGACGTCAGTGCGGCACCCGAGTCTGACGCGCCCGGAGGAGGGCGCTGCCGCTAACAGGTGTCGGGACCATGACCACGCCCGGATCGCCGATTCCCACTTCGCCGTGGTAGTTGCTTCCCCA
>JBOHRZ010000376.1:0-2872 GCA_050732975.1 Gemmatimonadales bacterium | reverse complement strand
CTGCACCACCACGTCCATCTGGCCGTGCACCGCGTCGGTCAACAGCGCCACCCGCCGAGCGTTGGCCTCGAACACCACCGCCGGCCGCCGCGCTGCGGGCGGCGCGCAGCGGTACTGCAGCAGTCGCCGCAGGTCGACGACCGGCAGCGACTCACCGCGCACGTCGAGCGTCATGCGGCCGTCGCCGCGCCGGATCGACTCCGTGTCCGCCGCGACCAACTCCACAACCTGCGTCAATGGCATCACGTAGCGTTCGCTGGCGACACCGGTCACCAGCGACCGCACGATGCCCAACCGGGTCGGCAGTCGAACGGTGAAGATGCTGCCGCGGCCCGGCACCGTCGTCAGCGACAGCGCCGCCCCCACCTCCCGCAGTCGCGCCACGACCACGTCGAGCCCGACGCCTCGTCCCGACACCGATGTCACCGCACCGGCGGTGCTGAAGCCGGGGCGCTCCAGAATCGCCAGCAGGCCGTCGTCGCTCAATTCGGCGTTGTCGTCGAGGATGCCCAGCGCCCGCGCCCGCCGTGCCACCGCCTCGTGATCGATGCCGCGCCCGTCGTCGGTCACTTCCACGATTACCGCACCACCGTCGCGCCGCGCGGTGACCGCGATCCGGCCCGCCGGTCGCTTGCCACCAGCCCGGCGCTGGTCCCGGCGTTCGATGCCGTGATCGACCGCGTTACGAAGCAGGTGCAGCAGCGGCTCCGACAGTTGGTCCAGGATCGCCCGATCGACTTCGAGTGTGTCGCCGCTGACGTCGACCGTGACTTCCTTGTCGAGCTGGCGGGCCAGGTCGCGTACGATCGGCGGAATCCGCTCGAACACTTCGGCGAGCGGGGCGAGCCGCACATCGAGAATGCGGTCCTGCAGCACGTCGAGCCGGTGCGCCATCTGCAGCGCAGTGCGCGCGATCGGCGAGAAGCGATCCGCCGCCGCGCGCCGCTCCAGCTCCTGGCGCGCCGTCACCAGCGCGCCGAGGTCGCTGAGCAGGGCGTCGAGTCGATCGAGATCGACCCTGGCGATCCGCGGACCGCGCGGACTCGTGGCGTCGTCATGGCGCACCGTGGACGAGTCGCCGCTGTCCAGCGCGGCGTCGCACGCCGCGGCGACCTGATCAAGTCGCTGCTCGAGTTCGCCGAGCCATCCCGCCGTCGGGTACCGCCCGTCACCGCGGACCTCGCTGAGTGTGGATTCAGTGCCGTGGGTAAGATCGACCACCGCCGCAAAGTCGAGCGACGCGGCCATCCCCTTGACCGTGTGCAGCGCCCGGAAGATCACTTCCGGCGCATCGCCGCCATCGGGATCGTCGCGCCACGCATCAAGGGCGCGGCGCGCGCCGGCCAACAGCGAGCGCGACTCGGACGCAAAGAGCGCCTGGTATCTCGCCCGCCGCGGGTCGGTCATCCCGCCAGCACTCGCTGCACCGCCTCGAGCACGCGCGCCGGCTGAAACGGCTTGACGACGAAATCCTTGGCGCCGGCCTGCACGGCTTCGACGACCAGGGACTGCTGCCCCATCGCGCTGCACATCAGGATTTTCGCCTTGGGATCGAGCGCGATGATCGCCTTGACGGCATCGATGCCGCCCATGTCGGGCATCACGATGTCCATCGTCACGAGGTCGGGCTTGACCGACTTGTACCGCTCGACGGCCTGCAGACCACTTTCCGCCTCCCCGGCGATCTCATATCCGGCACCCGTGAGGATGTCGGCGATCATGGTGCGCATGAAGATGGCATCATCGCAGATCAGGATGCGTTGACCCAACGGTACTCCTCCGGCTCGGGAATCAGGCGAACGTCGCGGCCGCTATCCGTGCGAGATCGATCTCTGCAAGCCCCGTGCGAGCCTCGGCGATCAATTCCACGACCGAGCCCACTCCAAGGCCGAATCGCTTCTGCTCCCAACTCACCACCACGATCTCCCCCCGGAAATCGTCCCCGGATCCCAGTCCGAGGGCGCGGGCTGCGTCTGCTACCGTCACGACCCTGCCCCGGTGGTTGACCATGCCGGCGACCGCCCGGTCGGCCCCCGGGACCCTTATGATAGTGGCTTCTCGCAAGACCTCCACGACATGCGCCACCGGGATCAGCCGCCGCTCCCCGGCAATCCGGACCACAAGACCACCCGACTGTCCGCCGGTCTCAGCTATCGTCACCGAAGAACCCCAGGTCGGAGAGAGCGGTCCGCCGGTCCGGGAGCACCCCTTCGCCCGCGGCGGCGGAGAGCAGCGGCCAGAGATCCAGGGGCCACGGCGAACGCAACCGCAGCGGCGTTCCGCTGATCGGATGGCGGAACGCCAGAAGCGCCGCATGGAGCGCTTGCCGGGGCGCCAGCGCCTCCAGTGCCCGGGCCCGCGCCCGGCCCTGCCCGGAGATCCGCCGGTAGCCGCCTCCGGCGTAGACCGGGTCCCCTACCACGGGGTGGCCGATCGATTCGAGGTGCACCCGGATCTGGTGTGTCCGTCCGGTGTGAAGCTCCAGCCGTAGCAGGTCGGCGACGGCGAATGCGGCGACCCGCCAGGCGTCGGTCTTTGCCTGGCGGCCTCCGGGAAGTATCGCCATCCGCTTGCGGTCACGAAGGTCGCGCCCGACCGGCGCGTCGATCACCACGTGGTCTTCGTCGAGGTGGCCCCAGACCAGCGCGGCGTACCCCCGCACCACGCGGCGGGCCATGATCATCGCGGACAGCTTGCGGTGCGCCGCGTCGGTCTTCGCCACGATCAGTAGTCCCGATGTCTCGCGATCGAGCCGGTGGACGATCCCGGGCCGTCCTTCGGCGCCCCCGGCGAGCGTGGTGCCACGTGCCACCAGCGCGTTGACGAGGGTGTCATCCCAGTGGCCGGGGGCCGGGTGGACCACCAGCCCGGC
>JBOHRZ010000375.1:0-2878 GCA_050732975.1 Gemmatimonadales bacterium | reverse complement strand
TGGCTGCACGCCAGGTTCGGAATCACCGAGGCCACGATCGGATATTTCTACGTCTACTACGGCGTGCTCTCGTTCGTGATGCGATCCGCGTTTCTCGGTCCGGTCGTCGACCGGATCGGCGAAACGTGTGCGCTGCGGCTGGGGACGATCCTGCTCGCCGCCGGCATGCTGCTCTACCCGCTGGTGCCTTCCCTGGTGGTTCTCGTGCTGATCATTCCCTTCGTGCCGGTCGGGACCGCCTTGATGTTTCCAGCCGTCACGTCGCTGTTGTCACACCGGGTCGACCCCGCGGAACTGGGGACGATGATGGGCGTGGGGCAGACCTTCGCCGGCATCGCCCGGATCGTTGCCCCGATCGTCGGCACCATGGTGTTCCAGTGGGTCGGCATCAGCGCGCCATTCTTTCTGGCCGGCTTCATCGTGATGCTGGTGAGCTGGGCGACGTTCCGTCATGTTCGGGTCATTCCTGCCGAGGCGGAGACGGTCATTTGAGGGCGGCCTCGTTATCATCCTTGTCCAACATGCGCCCACTCCCTGACACCAGCGCCGGCTTTGCCGACGCCACATGGGACTCGCTTGCGCCCTGGTACCGCGAACTCCAGGCGGCGCCGCTGGATGCGGCCTCCCTCGGGGCGTGGCTTGCGCACTGGTCCCGGCTCGACGAACTGGTCACGGAGGCGGCATCACTTGCGATGATCGCGTACACCTGCGATACCGCCGACGCCGCCAAGAAGGCGGCGCACCTGAGGTTCTCGACCGAGATCCTGCCGCACCTCGAACAGGCCGAAGTGGCGCTGGCGCGCCGCTTTGTCGCCGTCGGCACTGACCGCCCCGACCTGCAGACGGCGCTGCGGCGCTTCCGGTCGGCGATCGAAATCTTTCGCGAAGACAACGTGCCGCTGGTGGCCGCGGGCGAGGCCCTCGCGGCGCAATACCAGCAGATCACCGGGACGATGTCCGCCGAATGGAATGGCGAACGGGTCCCCTTGCCGCGCCTGGCGCCGTTTCTCAAGAATGAGAGCCGCGCGATCCGTGAGGCGGCCTGGCATGCCGGCAACGATCCCTATGTTGCGGCGCACGACGAGTTGGCCGGTGTTTTCGACCGGATGCTGGCATTGCGACAGACGATCGCGCGCAACGCCGGCTTCAGGGATTTCCGCGACTACGCCTTTGTCGCCAAGTGCCGTTTCGATTACACGCCGGCCGATGTCGCCCGGTTGCGCGACGCCATCCGGCAGCATGTCGTGCCGGCCAATCAGCGGGCACTGGAGCACCGGCGCGTCCGGCTGGGACTCGACCGACTCAGACCGTGGGACCTGGCAATTGATCCCTGGCGGGCACGATCGCCGGTACCGTATCGCACCGTCGACGAGTTGATGCGCGTTGCGGCCGACGTCTTCGCGGCCGTGGACCCCCAGCTCGGTGGGCAATTCGGGACCATGATGGCGGAACGTCTGCTCGATCTCGAATCCCGGCCGGGAAAGGCGCCGGGCGGTTACTGCGACACGCTGCACGCCCGCGGGCGCCCGTTCGTGTTCATGAACGCCGCGGGCGTGGCCGAAGACGTCACCACGCTGCTGCACGAAGCCGGCCACTGCTTTCATGCCTTTGCGTCGCACCAGCGTCCGCTGATCTGGCAACGGCACCCGGGTGCGGAATCAGCCGAACTCGCTTCGATGTCGATGGAACTGCTGGCGTCGCCGTACCTGGCGCGGCCCATCGGGTTCTACGGCGAGACCGACGCGATCTCGACTCGCCTGGAGCATCTCGAGGATGTGCTCATGTCGCTGGCGCACATCGCGTCGGTCGATGCGTTTCAGGATTGGATCTACACCAGCGACCAAGGTGCCGATACCGCGGCGCGCGACCGCGCCTGGCTCCGCCTGCGCGAAGAATTCGAGCCCGGGATCGACTGGACCGGTCTGATCCCGCAGCGCATCGCCCGCTGGTATCGCCAGCTTCATATTTTCCTGTATCCGTTCTACTACATCGAGTACGCGATCGCCGAGGTCGGCGCCCTGCAGGTCTGGCGCAACTCCCGGCACGATCCGGCGAAGGCCGTCTCGGCGTACCGGCGTTTCCTCGCGCTCGGCGCGACGGTATCGCTGCCGGAGCTCTATCGCGCCGCCGATGTCACCCTGTCATTTGATGCCGGGGTGATCAGCGAGCTGGTCGCGATGGTCGAATCCGAAATGGCCGAGTTGCGGGGGGCGCTGGCGAAAGCGGCATGAGCCGGGCAGATTGCGGCCCGATCCGACCGGCCGTGCGCCGGACACTGACGTCAACAGCGGAGCGCGGATGGCGAAGGAAGAAGGCATTGAAATGGAAGGCGTGGTCCAGGAAGTCCTCCCGGACCGCAATTATCGCGTGCTGCTCGACAACGGGCATACCATTCTCGCATACGCCGCCGGCAAAATGTCGAAATTCAAGATCCGGGTGCTCGAAGGAGACCGGGTCAGCGTCGTTCTCTCGCCATATGACCTGACTCGCGGCCGGGTTGTCTACCGGCACAAGTAGTCGCCGGACGTGGCTCAGGTTCCCAGAATCTTTGCCGCGAGCCGTGCGAGCTCGCTGCCCTTTTTCCGCAATCCCTTCTGGACGGCTTCCTCGATCGCCGAGCGGAACTCGCCGGCTGATGACCATCGGCGCTGCACGTCGTTGAGGAGCGCGCGGGCCAGGACCGATGCCAGCGCCTCGCCGAGGTCCGGGCGTTCCTCCGTCAGATCGGGCACCACATCGGTGGTCTGCTTGGCGAGGATCTGTTCCACCGTCCCGCCGGTGAACGGCGGGCGGCCGAGCAGCGCGAACACCGCCACGGCCGCGACCGAATAGAGATCGGTCCGCTGGTCGACCCGCTCGCCCAGCAGCTGCTCGGGCG
>JBOHRZ010000374.1:0-2890 GCA_050732975.1 Gemmatimonadales bacterium | reverse complement strand
GCCTCGGCCGGTTCAGCCGCGGTCATCTGCCGGCGATGATGCCCGTCTGCACCAACTGGGGAACGATCTGATCGGCGATCTCCCGGTTGACCTGTTTCGACGATGCCGGATTGATGCTGGCGGTGGTGCCGCTCCAGACCAGGCGGGCTTCACCGGTCGTCATCCAGAGGTCGATTTCGTACCGCACCACGCGGTTGATCTCGACGTATCCCGGCGCGTAGATCCGTTGATAATACATGGCATAGTGATTGATCCACGGGCCGCGATACCAACCGGGTCCGGCGGTGACGTATCCCGGGACGTATTGCGGCTCTCTGGTCGCGGATTGCCGATGGGTAAGCAGGACGCCTTCGAACCCGCGGTGCCCCACGGCGGCGAGCAGCGCCGTGGTATCGGGGTCGGCGGTGGGGAAGAGCTGATACGACGGCGTGGCATCGACGCCGTGATCCTTGAGTGCCGCGACGAATCCGTCTTCCCAGACCCGGCGGGCGGCTGGTCCCTTGTGCAGCGCCACGACCAGAATGCGGTTGAGCGGTTGCTTCGGATACGCCGGGTCGTGCCACATGTTGACCAGCGATGTGGTGGTGCAGGCTGTTGAAACGACCGCGGCGACGACAACGAGCCCGGCGGTCAGGCGGCGTGAGATTTGCACGATGGATGTGATCATGGTGGCATGCCTCGATTGATCCGACCGCAATAGTGGAACGGGAGGAACGAAGGACCGATGAAGAGACGATGAAGATCTCTTGCGGTTATGGAGGGGACGCCGGGGCGGGACACCAAGGCACGTTCGAACAGCAGAGAGAGCGGGGAGCGCGGGGAGAGCAGGGGGATGAGGAGAGGGAGGTGACGAAGGTGACGGACGAGAGTGACGAAAGAGATGGAGGAGACGGAGGAGTAATCCGTAGCGTGGGCGGGGCGCGCCGCGGGCGGCTGGCTGGGAGGTAGTGCGATTGAGGCTGAACCATTGCACCGCCCTGAGGGCGGAAGAAGCAACGACTGAATCGATGATACGTCACGCGGCCGCGATGTGCGCTGTCCGGAATCGGGCCCGCTACGGCAGTCTCGGCAACTGATACCGGCGGAGATACTGCAGGTCGTCGTCGTCGATACGGATCGTGTACACGGTGCCGCGCCCGAAGCCGACCGGCAGCTCGCCGTCGGCGAGCTGCACATGGGCGACCATGGCGCCACGGCCATCCAACACGTCGAACAGCATGGACCGGCTCGCGGCGGGCTGGGAGACCGTCACCCAGAGGTGTCCGTCGGGCGCGCTGCTCAAGGCCGTATAGGCCGGCTTGGTGCTCGCCCATTTCGTCGGTTCGATCACCCGCGCGTCGATCTTCGGTACGTTCGTCGCGCCGCCGCCCCGCGACATCGCGGCACGGGTCTTCGCCATCTGGCTGTCCAACTGGGCGCGGAGCGAGTCAAGCAGCGTCCGCCGTTCCGCATCGGTCACCGGAATCGGCGTGTACGGGATCACGGGCCCGACGGTCTCCGGCCGTCCGGGCGCGAGGAAGTGCACTTGGTAGACGCCGTCGCGCAGCACGGCGAGTCGCCCATCGGGAAGCACCGCCCAGGCGTCGACGGGGAAGAAGCCCGGAGCCGTCATCGAGATGGTGATGCCGTCCGGCCCCATCGCGATCTTCGGTGCCACCTGCGCGATCGGGTTCCGGATCCTCGTGAGCGTCGTGCCCGTTACCTTCTGGCGATCGAGGAGCTGAATCTCGACCGTGTCGGCAAAGGCCATTCCGGGAGGCGAGCCGCTCCGGCCCATGCCGCTCATCGACATGCCCGCGGTCTGACCATAGATGCGCCCCCGGGCGTCCACCGCGCTGGGCTGCATGCCGGATAACACGGCGAAGACGACGTTGGCGGTGCCGAGGCTGATGACCTGCAGCGGCGTGCCGGAGGGCGAAATCAGCAGGATGCGCTGCTGCGTCGCGTCGTAGTACGCCACGGTGTCGGCCGCTCCGGTGAGCAGGATCCCGGGCGCCTGGTACTCCAGCGGCCCACCGCCGTGGCGGGAGATCGGCGTCATAGTTCCGTGGGCGATGTCCACCAGCCGCAGTTCCTTCTCGGTGTTGTCGAGGACGACCAGCCGGCGGTCGCGAAGTTCCACCACCCGCGCGACGCCCGAGAACGATTCCGGGAATTCGGTGGCGCCGTGGTCGAGCACGATGGTCGGAATGCGCGCCTGCGCTGCGGCGCGCGTGGCAGCGACGGACAACGCGATCGCGGCGGCAACGTCGACGGCCTTCATAGTGCCCGCAGCGCCGCCTCGACCTCGACCGCGTGACCAGCCGGCTTCACCTTCTCGAAGACGCGGGCGATCCGGCCTTCGGAGTCGATGACGAAGGTGGTGCGCTCGATGCCCATGTACTTGCGCCCCAACATCGACCTCTCCTTCCAGACCCCGTAGGCCTCAGCGACGGCGTGCCCGGTGTCGGCGAGGAGCGTGAAGGGCAGGCCGTACTTCGCCTTGAACTTCCGGTGACTCGCCACCGAGTCGGGGGAGATGCCGAGGATCACGGCCCGGTCCTTCTGGAATCGCGGGAACGCGTCGCGGAACTCGCACGCTTCGGTGGTGCAGCCGCTGGTATCGTCCTTGGGATAGAAATAGAGAACGACGGGCTTTCCCCTCAGACTCTCGAGCGCGAGGCGCTCGCCGGTGTCGGTTTCGAGGTCGAAAGAGGGGGCGGGCGATCCGGCTGAGGGCATGTGTGGCTCCGCGTGGAATGTTGCGGGTGTTGGAATGTAAAGGAGAGCAGGGATAGCGAGGTGACAGAGGTGACCAAGGTGACGGAGGAGAGAGATGGAGGAGACGGAGGCGACGGAGGGGGATCTTCTTTCGTCTCCCCCGGAAACTCGCCCGGCAGGCTCCACGTTA
>JBOHRZ010000373.1:0-2911 GCA_050732975.1 Gemmatimonadales bacterium | reverse complement strand
AGGAGCAGGTGGCGGAGAAGACCGCCGAGGAGAAGCGGGAGGAAACCCAGAAGGATGACGAAGTCGATTGGGAGGAGATCCTCGTCAACGGCTTCGAAGTCGGCGGTCAGCGCGAGCAGTTCGAGTAGCTGCAATACATCGAACCGGTTTCCGTTGAATCGCGCGATCTTTCCGACCATCTCCGCGACCAGTTGCAGCTCCTCGAGGTGACGCCGCGCCAGATGCTCCTCTGCGAGGAGATCATCGGCAACATCAACGACGACGGCTATCTGGCGGCTACCTCCGAACAGGTGCTTGCCGCGGCAAACCAGTGGCTGATCTCGAACAATCCCGCGGCCCGGCGCACCGGCGAAGACGACGACGAGCCTGGCGACGACGGTACCGACACCGAGGCAGAGGTCGAGATCGCCTCGGCTACCGCCGGCGGCGGCGATGGTGCGGTTACCGTGGCGCCGATTCCGTTGCCGCCGGGGCTCGACCTGTTCACGCCGGAAGAAGTGGAGGCGGCGATCGCCGTGGTGCAGGGGATGGATCCGCCCGGCATCGCCGCCCGCGACCTGCGCGAATGCCTGCTGCTGCAGATGCGCGACGCGGGCGATACCGCCTCGCTCACGTACCGCCTCGTCGATGAATCTTTCACCGACCTGATCGCGCACCGCTGGAACGATCTCGCCCGCAAGTTCGGCGTCGAACCGCGCGATGCCCAGGCGGCCGCCGACGCGCTCGGGCGGTACGACCCGAAGCCGGGCCTCAAGCATTCCGATCGGGGCGAGGCGTACATCATCCCCGACCTGATCGTCGACAAGATCGACGGCCGCTACCACGTCTTCCTGAACGATACCGGCGTCCCCCGGCTGCGGCTGTCGCGCGCTTACCAGGAGATCGCCCGCGACCGCGCCAAGATGACCGCGGAAAACCGCGACTTCATCGCCTCGCGGATGAACAGCGCTACCTGGATGGTCCAGGCGATCGAGCAGCGCCGCCAGACCATGCTCAAGGTGATGAACTTCATCGTCGACCGGCAGCGCGAGTTCTTCGAGAAGGGGGTCGAATACCTCCGGCCCCTCACCCTGCGCGAGGTCGCCGAAGTCATCTCGATGCACGAGTCGACGGTGAGCCGGGTGACCAACGAGAAGTACGTCCAGACGCCGCGCGGAGTGCTGCCGCTCAAATTCTTCTTCTCCAGCGCGCTGTCGACGGCGTCGGGCGAGGAGGCCTCGGCCCGGTCGATCCGCGCCAAGCTGGAGAAGATGGTGCAGGAGGAGGCGCCCGCGCACCCGCTCACCGACCAGCAGATCGTCCACCTCTTCGCCGAGCAGGGGATCCAGATCGCCCGGCGCACCGTGGCCAAGTATCGCGACCAGCTCGGCATTCTTCCGGCCCGGATGCGGAAGCGCGTATGACATCGCTGGTACGGGTGTCGGTCCTGGTTCCGGCCAAGGACGAGGCCGACAACCTGCCGGACTTCCTGCGTCAATGCGCCGAGTCGCTGCCGGCCGTCGGCGTGCCATTCGAAGTGGTCGTGGTCGATGATGGCTCGCGCGACGCGTCACCCGCGGTGCTCCGACACCTGCAGAGCGAGTACCGGTTCCTGCAGGTCGTCACCCATCTCCGGCAACGCGGCATCGCGGATGCGTTGCGGAGCGCCGCCGAGGCGGCCAGCGGCGACATCTTCGTGTTCTATCCTGCCGACCTGCAGTACCGGCCCGCGGACATCGAGCGGCTGGTCGCCCCGATCCTTGCCGATCAGGCCGATATCGTCACCGGTACCAAACAGGGGAAGTACGAAAAGGCCTTCGTGTCATCGATATACAACGGCCTCTGTCGCTGGCTGTTCGGGATTCCCGTCACCGATCTCAACTCGGTCAAGGCGTTCCGCCGGGAGATCATGGCGATTCAGCCGTTGCGTCCCGACTTTCACCGCTTCATGGTGGTGATCGCCGCGGCCGAGGGGTATCGACTCACCTCGACGCCGGTGCCTCTCTATCCACGCAACGCGGGAACATCCAAGTTCACGTGGCGCCGCATTCCGGTCGGCGTGCTCGACTTGCTGTCGGTCTGGTTCCAGATCCGGTTCGGCCGCAAGCCGATGCTCTTCTTCGGCCTCGCCGGCGCGATCCTGTTCCTGATCGGCCTCGTTGCCGGCATCGTCGCGCTGGTGCTGCGCTACGGCTATCTGGTCGGCCTGGCGGGCCTCAATACCGGATTCCGGCCGCTCCTCACCCTGGTCGAGATGATGGTGATCAGCGGCTTCGTCCTGTTCGGGTTCGGTTTCATCGGAGAGATGCTCGCCGGGATCCGCGAGGACCAGCGCGAACTGATGCGTCGCCTGTCGTCGAACCGGCTCGACTGACCTGATGCGCGTGGTGTGGGTCACGCACAACTATCCGCGCTATCCGGGGGACCCCGCCGGGGCGTTTCTGCATCCCCTGGCGCTGGCCCTGCGCGCTCGCGATGTCGACGTTCAGGTCGTCGCGCCGAGCGACGCGGGGCAGGGCGGTGACGCCGAGCTGGATGGCGTACCGGTGACGCGGGTGCGGTATGCGTCGGCGCGATCCGAAACACTGGGCTACGGCGGCATGGCGGGCGTGCGACGGCTTCCGGGAGGGTTGCTGATACTCAACCGGTTACGGAGGTCGCTGCGTGCCGGGGCGCGGGGGCTTCTCGACACCGGCGGCGAAGTCCTGGTGCACGCGCACTGGTGGCTTCCGGCCGGACTCGCCGCACCGGCGGAGGTGCCGCTGGTGCTCACCTGTCACGGCACCGATGTGCGCATGCTCGAACGGGCGCCGCTGCTGGCGCGCGTGGCGCGGCCGGTGTTCCGCCGTGCGCGGGTGGTGACCACCGTATCGCGGGTGCTCGCGGAGACGATCCGGCGCATCACCGGAGTCGGCGTCGCCCCCGACGCGGT
>JBOHRZ010000372.1:0-2915 GCA_050732975.1 Gemmatimonadales bacterium | reverse complement strand
CAACTGGGCGGTCTCCGGCCGGAGATACACCACCGACGCCGTGTCCTCGACGGGACCCATGAAAGTCTTGAACATCAGGTTGAATTGGCGCGCCTCGGTCAGGTCGCAGGCGGAGTGCTCCCCGGGCGCCTTGCTCGGTTTTTGCGGGCAGCGCGAGTCGGCGAGGCGATCGGCGCGAAAGCGGGCCTTGCAGGTCCGGCAGTCGATCAGCGGATCGGTGAAGCCGGCGACGTGCCCGGAAGCCTCCCAGACCTTGGGGTGCATGAGGATGGCAGCATCGAGGCCCTCGATGTCGTCGCGGCGCTGCACCAGGGAGTCCCACCAGGCGTCCTTTATGTTGCGTTTAAGCCCCACTCCGAGGGGGCCATAGTCCCAGACTGAACCAAGCCCGCCGTAGATTTCGGAAGACTGGAAGACGAATCCGCGGCGCTTGGCGAGCGAAACCAACTTGTCCATTGGAGAAGGGTCGGGCATCGCTCGATACTGGCTGGGGTTGAGGATCGGTCCGGCCGGGCCAAAAAACGTAACGACACGGCAGGATTCTTGCTTATCCGCATGGCCTTATGACGCATCGTGCCGCAAAGGCTCGGGTCCGGATCGGACGGTTCGGCCCTCCCGGGGTCGCTGGCGTAACGCTGTTCGAGATGCTGATCGTGATCGCCGTGATCGGCATTCTCTCGGCGATTGCGCTCACGCGGCTCGACTGGAAGCAATTCCAGGCCGATTCCGCCGCTCGTGGAGTAATGGCGGAGCTGGCAACGGCCCAACGCCTGGCGGTTTCGCTGCAGAGCAACACGGTGGTGACCTTCCCCGATAGCGCCACGATGCAGATTCTCGAAGATGCCAATGACGACGGCGTGGCAAGCAGCAGCGAGCGCGTTCGTCATGTCCCGCTGGAGAATCTCTTTTCGTTCGGCAAGGGCGGCGCACCCGATCTGCCGTCGCCGGAAGACCCCACCGAGCTCACCTCGACGATCATCTTTCATCGCGATGGATCGGCCGATCGCAGCGGCACCGTTTATCTGCACGGTCCCGGCGACGATCCGACCTGCAAGCATTGTCGCGCCGTCGCCATCACCCGCGCGACCGGACGGGTAGTGGAATACAGTTACGCATCCGGCGCCTGGAAGCGAGCCAACTGATGCGTGACCGACGCGGCTTCACGCTGATCGAAGTCATGATCGCGATGGTCATTCTTACCATTCTGGCCCTCGGCGTGGCGCGGTTCAGTGCGCTGTTCGGCAGGGCACTGGCGAATTCGTCGGTGCGCGTGGTCGCGGCCGGCGTCGCCCTGGACCGACTGCAACTGGTGGAAGCCGACCCACGCTACACGTCACTCGTCGCGCTGTACTACACGGCAGCAGCCGGCGCCGATACCACCGGATTCCCCGGATACCCGAGCATGCGGCGGGTCACCTACCTGGTCCGCGACCGATCGGGAACTCCTGCGCGGGATCGCACCACGGTCACCGTGCGGGTGCTCGATCCGAGCATGCCCGATACGGTGACCGTCACCTCCGTGATCGCGAGCCCCTGATGCCGAAATTCCGCAGCGTCGCCGGCCCACGCGCCGGTTTCACCCTGGTCGAGATGCTCATCGCGATCGTGATGGCCGCGGCGGTGATGGGCGCGGGATTCGCGCTGTTCCGGTCCCAGGCACGCTTCTTCGGCAGCAACTCGCAGCGATACGACATGATGCAGAATGCCCGCGGTACGCTCGAAGAGGCCGGACGGGTGATTCGCACCATGGGCATGGGTGTCCCGACCACGCAGCCGGTTCTGGTCTACGGCGACAACAACGTGCTGGCGTTCAACACCGACTACATCGAACGCGACACGGTGAGTACCCGCTGGGCCGCCTACTTCAACGCCGAAACGCCGGCCGCCGAGACGATCGCCTGGGATGTCGGGCAGGCCATGGTGCTGCCCGGCACCGCGTATAGCTATCCGCCTCAGAGCTTCACGCTTGGCAGCGGCGATCCATCGCCGGCCGAGACGTACATCTTCTACTTCGCGGCCGATGCGTCGACCTCGCGCTCGGATGACTACATCCTCTGGCAGCAGGTCAACGCCGGTACCCCGGTCATCGTGGCGCGGAACATCCTGGCCGCGAGCACCGGCAAACCGTTCTTCGAGTACCTGCAGCACCAGGTGCTGGTCACCGGTGACACCATCATCACCGAGCCGTCCGGCAACCTGCCGCTGGAACGCCGGATTCTGGTATCGGGTCTCTCGGCCAGCGACAGCGCCGCCTACGTCCGGCCCGACTCGATCGTGGCGGTCCGGATCAACGCCCGGTTCACCAATGGCGCCACCGGCACCGACGAGCGGTTCCGCGAGATCCGGACCACGTACGACCTGCGCAACAACGGCAGCGCCATGCCGACGGTATGCGGCCGCCCGCCGCTGGCACCGGGTTCGTTCACCGTCACCGATACGGTGCCCGGAAGTGGCACGCTGTGGTTGACCTGGTCCTCGTCGGTGGACCAGGACGCCGGCGAGCAGGACGTGCTGCAGTACATCCTGTACCGCAAGGTGCAGGGCGCGTCGTCGTGGGCGAACGCCCTGACAGTCGTCAAGCGGATCCAGGGACAGGCGAGCTATACCGAGGCGATTCAGGGCAACACACCGGGGACTGGGTACAGCTTCGGCGTGTCGGCCCAGGATTGCACGCCGTCCGAGTCGCCGATCACTACGCTCGATGTGACCCCGAGTACCGGCCCCTGAGGCCAGCGAGGCAACCATGAGGAATTCGACGCGGATCGACCGCCGGCGCGGTGCGGCGCTGTTCATGATGCTGCTGATTGCGATCGCAATCGGCGGGGTCGCATTGGGCGGCGTGCTGCTCGCGTCCGGCGCGCAGCTGACGACCCGGTACAACGCCAAAGAGGCGCTGCTGCAGTCGGAGGCCGACT
>JBOHRZ010000371.1:0-2948 GCA_050732975.1 Gemmatimonadales bacterium | reverse complement strand
TGCCACGACCGCCCCATTGGGGCTCCAGCGCAGGTTCGTGCCGGCGGGCGGAACGACCGGCGACAGCGCGACGGTGAACTCGGCTGGTTGCTGGGCCGCGGCCTGGCCGCCGCCTCCGGCCATGCAGACCAGCGAGAGGGCTCCGGCAGCGATCCGGGCGCGGTGGCGCATATGGAATCCTTTCATCAATAGCCCTTCCCCCGGGATGCTGAGACCTTGCAACTTTTTCCCGGGTGTCCCACGTCGTAGTTTGCTACGCTCATTTCCCAAGTCCAACCCGCAGCCAGGGAGCCGTCGTGCTCAGGTCGTTTCGCGCCAGATCCGTCGCGTGCACGGCGGTGCTTGTTGCCTCGCTTGCAATGGGGCTTCACGCCCAGACATCGTCGTCGGATGGTGCCGGCCAGGACACCACCCAATGGCCCGGGCGCTACCCGTACACCAAAGCAGACATCGACTTCGTCACCGGGATGATCGCTCACCACGCCCAGGCGGTGCTGATGGCGGGCTGGGCCCCGGACCGCGCCCGGGATCCGTCGGTGAAAACGCTCTGCGCCCGGATCCTCAACGCCCAGACCGGCGAGATCAACCTGATGCAGGAGTGGCTGCGCGAACGGCATCAGCCCGTGCCGGAGCCCGACCCCTACGGAATGAAGATGGCCATGGGCGGTGCCGAACACGAGATGCTGATGCCCGGGATGCTGAACCGCGATGAGCTCGACTCGCTCAAGGCGGCCACGGGCTACGACTTCGACCGGCTCTTTCTCCACTTCATGATCAGCCATCACCAGGGCGCGGTGACGATGGTCCAGCAGCTTTTCGCGGCGCCCGGCGCCGGGCAGGATGAGTGGATCTTCAAGTTTGCCAGTGATGTGAACACCGATCAGAGCACCGAGATCGTCCGGATGCAGAAGATGCTCCTCTTACTCCAAGGAAGATGACCATGCGCGTTGATGTGAAGCAGCTGCTCCCCGTGACGTTTGCCGCACTGGCGGCCTGCGGGGCCTCGACCGCCTCATCGGGCGGCATGAATCCCACCCCGGCGAGCGGCATGTCGATGGCCGCGCCGACGCCCGATCCTCGCGTCGGACTCCGCGCCGGGTTGCACGATGCCGGTGAAGCGTCGTGGAACCTGAACGTGCTGGCGCAGATGTCGCCGCCGCCGAAATTCGTCGGGGCGACCAATTCCGACCTGGCCTTCTTCGATCATTACGCCATCCAGGGGAATTACAACGGCTGGATCATCTGGGACATTTCGAATCCCCGGACGCCGACGGTGCGGACGTCGTATTTCTGCCCGGCATCGCAGAACGACGTCTCGGTGTATCACAACCTGCTCTTCATGTCGAGCGAGGCGAACAGCGGGCGGCTCGATTGCGAAGCCGGCGGGATCAGCGCCCCGGTGAGCACCGAGCGGATGCGCGGCATCCGGATCTTCGACATCAGCGATCTCGACCATCCGAAGTACGTCAGCAACGTGCAGACCTGTCGCGGCTCGCACACGCATTCGGTGCTGGTGGACCCGAAGGATCCCGACAACGTCTACGTCTACATCTCGGGCCAGGCGGGGGTGCGCTCGTCGAGCGAACTCGCCGGCTGCTCCAACGCGCTGCCCGAGAATGATCCCAATTCGGCGCACTTCCGCATCGAGGTGATCAAGGTCCCACTGGCGCATCCGGAACAGGCGGCGATCGTATCGTCGCCGCGGATCTTCAACGATCTCGCCGCGCCACCCACCCACGGCGCCGCGCCCGACGACCAGGCCCAGGTGGCGGACGCCAGGGCTCACGGCGAATATGTGGTCCGGATCGGCTCCGACCAGATGGTTGCCCCGTCGCAATTCATCAAGCCGATGCTCGACAGCATCGTCAAGGCGCGCGGCGGCAGCGGCGAGCCGACCGCGGCCGACAGCGCCACGCTGCGGGGAGCGATCCAGGGTATCGTCGACAAGCTGGTGGGCGCCCAGGGCCCGGCCCGCGGCCCCGACCAGTGCCATGACATCACGCTCTATCCGGCGATCGGCTACGCCGGCGGCGCCTGCGCCGGTTACGGGATGTTGCTCGACATCCATGACCCCGCGAACCCGGTGCGGCTCGCGGCGGTTTCGGATTCCAATTTCTCCTACTGGCACTCCGCGACATTCAGCAATGATGGCACCAAGCTGCTCTTCTCTGATGAATGGGGCGGCGGCGGCGCGCCCAAGTGTCGCGCCACCGACCCGAAGCAGTGGGGCGCCGACGCGATCTTCGCGGTGCAGAACAACCGCCTGGTGTTCCAGAGCTACTACAAGATGCCGGCTCCGCAGACCTCACTCGAGAATTGCGTGGCGCACAACGGATCGCTGATCCCCATCCCCGGGCGCGACGTGATGGTGCAGGCGTGGTACCAGGGTGGTATCTCGGTCTTCGATTGGACCGATGCCGCGCATCCGCACGAGATCGCGTTCTTCGACCGCGGCCCGGTCGATTCGACCCACATGGCGATGGGCGGATCGTGGTCCGTGTACTGGTACAACGGCGTGATGGTGTCGTCCGAGATCGCGCGCGGTCTCGACGTCTTCGAACTCAAGCCGAGTGCCTGGATTTCGCAGAACGAAATCGACGCGGCGAAGACCGTGCACCTCGACTATCTCAACGTGCAGGGACAACCGGAGTTCGTCTGGCCGGCGAGCTTCGCGCTGGCGCGCGCCTACCTCGACCAGCTCGAGCGCGACCACGGCCTCGGCTCGGCGCGGATCTCCACGACGCGCAATGCACTGCTGAGCGCCGAGCGCCTCGATGGACCGGGTCGGCGCGAGGCACTCAGTCAATTGGCGACGCAGCTCGATCGCGATGCCGACGGCGCCAACGATCGGCCGAAGATGACGATGCTGAGCCGCGCCGTGAAGGATCTCGCTGCGAAGCAGTGAGCAGTGAGAAGTGAGAAGTGAGAAGGAAGGCCCGGCTGTCGGA
>JBOHRZ010000370.1:0-2956 GCA_050732975.1 Gemmatimonadales bacterium | reverse complement strand
CGGTCGTCGAGCGCGAAACGCTGCGCTGGCACCCCGACGGAGCCGGGCAGGCGTTCGAGATGACGCTAGCGGAATTATTCGCGGCGCTATGATCGGCGAGCAGAACAGCAGGTCCGTCGACTTCGCACCGGCTTCGCCGGTGCTTCGCTCGGGATGACAAAATTGCGGGGCGATGCCGCGTGTGCCTTGCTAATCTCCCCGCTCTCCCCGCTCTCCCCGCTCTCCCCGCTCTCCCCGCTCTCCCCGCTCTCCCTGCCTACTTCTTGCCGAACGCCTCGAACGTCAGCTTCTTGCCGAGTTCCACGCCCGGCTGATCGAACGGATTCACATCATACCAGATGCCAGCGAATCCTGTCGCGATCTGGAAGAACATGATCAGCTCGCCGAGGTGCTCGGCGTCGACAGTGTCGACCTCGATCGTCATACTCATCCGCCCCTGGCTCCTGAGCGCCTCGCGCGTGGCGTGCAGTTCGGTGTCGAACAGGGCGCCAAGTGTCTTCCCGGGAAGGTATGACAGCTCGGGTCCAAGTCCCGCGCGCGCCGGGATCGGCACGCCGGTCATGGTGTCGCCCACCCGGATGAAGGTGATCGTCTTGTCGAACGGCCCCTCGATGAAGAGCTGCACCTGCGAGTGCTGATCGGTGACGCCGACCGCGCCGACCGGCGTCGGTCCGCGGAACACCTCGCGCCCGTCGCGGTCATGCTTCTTGCCGAGACTCTCGGCCCAGAGTTGACGGTACCATTCGGCGAACTCGCGCAGCCGATCGCTGTAGGGCATCACCACGTGCACGTTCGCCGCGCGCGACGCCTGCGCCTGCCACTGCCACGCCGCCCAGCGCGCCGCGTCGTCCGACGCGAGATCCTTCGCCGCCGCGGCCCGATCCACCGCCGCCTGCGCTCCGCGCAGCAGTGCGGCCACGTCGATGCCGAGCAACGCCGCAGGCACGAGCCCCACCGCGGTGAGCACCGAGTAGCGACCGCCCACGCCCGGCGGAACGTCGAAGGCGGTGATCTTCTCCGTGCGCGCGATGGCTCGCAGTGCTCCTTTCTCGGGATCGGTGGTGAGCACCAGGTGCTCGCGCGCCGTCGCTTCGTCCAGCGCCGATTCCAGCCAGTGGCGCGTCACCAGGTATTGCGCCAGCGTCTCGGCCGTGCCCCCCGACTTGGAGATCACGTTCACCAGCGTGCGCCGCGGATCGAATCGGCCCAGCACCGCCTCGACCGTCACCGGGTCGACGTTCTCCAGCACGGTCAGCGTCGGCAGGCCGCCGCGTTCCTCACCGCTTCGTTCGTTCCAGTGCGGCGGCTTGAGCGCGTTGAGCAACGCCTTCGCTCCCAGCGCCGAACCGCCGATCCCCAGCACCAGCAGGTGATCGAAACGCCCGCGCAGAGAGCGCGTCCAGTCATCGAGCCTGGCAACCAGCTCCTTCTGGTGGCCGAGGTTGGTGAAGCCGTAATCTCCTTCCGCCGTGCTGCGGGCAATCTCGGCGCGAACTTCGCCGTATCGGGCGCCGATCCGATCCCGCAACGCCGGGTCGAGCCCGTGAACCGTGTCGAGCGCGTCGCGGAACATGTAGCGGTCGTCGAGCTTGACTGTCATTCGTGGATCTCCACGCTCAACCCGTCGTAGCCGGGTTCGATTCCCCCGGGGAGACGTTCGAGCAGGTCGCGATGGAAAGTTTCATGGGTGAGATGGGTGAGGATGGTCTGTTCGGCGCCGATCTCGCGCGCTACCCCGATTGCCTCTTCGAACGAGAGGTGGGTCGGGTGCGGCCGCCACCAGAGCGCGTTGAGCACCAGCAACCGCACTCCGCGCAGCAGTTCGACAGCACCGGGTTCCATCCGCTTGATGTCGGTGACGTACGCCAGCGGTCCGAACCGGTAGCCGTACACGGTCATCGGTCCGTGCTCGAACGCGATCGGCACGACTCCGACCCCGGCGACCGTCACCGCTCTGCCTGGCGCGAGCGGATGGAGGGTGAGCCGCGGCTTGGAGGTTCCGTCGACCGGCACGACGCCGGCATCGAAGATGTACCGGAAGCTGCCGCGCAGATGGTTGATCGTCCCCGGCGGCCCATGGAGGGGAATCGACATGCGCTGCGCCTGCGAGAAGCTCCGCAGGTCGTCGATCCCGTGGACGTGATCGGCGTGTTCGTGGGTGTACACCACCGCGTCGACTCGCTGCACCCCGGCTCGCAGCACCTGCAATCGCAGCTCCGGAGCTGTGTCGATCAGGATCGCTGACCCGTTCGCTTCGACCAGCGCGCTGGTGCGAGTCCGCTGGTCGCGCGGATCGCTCGATCGACACACCGCACAGCCGCACGCGATCTGCGGCACGCCCATCGACGTTCCCGTGCCGAGCAGCGTCAGACGCACTACAACGTCTCGACCTTGAGCAGGTTGGTCGTCCCCGGGATGTCGAACGGCACGCCGCAGGTCACCACGATCCGCGATCCCTCGCGGGCGAAATCGCGCGACAGAATCTCGGTTCGCGCGATGGCCCACATCGGGTCGTAGTGCTGGAGATGGGGGATCAGCACCGGGATCACCCCCCAGGCCAGGTTCAGTTGCCGGAAAGTCTCCGGCTCCGGCGTGAGCGCCAGGATCGGCACCCGCGGCCGGTACGATGACACCGTGCGCGCTGTGAATCCGCTCTGCGTGAAGCAGACCACCACTGCCGCGCCGAGCAGGTCGGCCGCGGCCGACACCGCGACGGCGATGGCGTCTTCGGTCGGCGTCTCGCCGGCGCCGGTGCGGGTGAAATGCGGGGCCGGGATCTGCCAGCGGCGGCGGTCTCCCTCGCCGGGCCGGTCGCGATGAGCCTCGACCTCGCGCGCGATCCGGTCCATCGCCAGCACCGCTTCCAGCGGATACTGGCCCACCGCCGTCTCGGCCGACAGCATCACCGCGTCGGTGCCGTCGAGGATCGCGTTGGCGACATCGGACACTTCCGCGC
>JBOHRZ010000369.1:0-2956 GCA_050732975.1 Gemmatimonadales bacterium | reverse complement strand
GACCTCCACGCCGCAGCGGTCGCAGATCACACCACGATACCGGATTCGCTTGTACTTGCCGCAGTGACACTCCCAGTCCTTGACCGGACCGAAGATCCGCTCGCAGAACAGCCCGTCCTTCTCGGGGTTGAACGACCGGTAGTTGATCGTCTCCGGCTTGGTGACCTCGCCCCACGACCACCAGTAGCGCTGCCCCTGCAGTTCCAGGCGCTCGCGCTCCTTGGGATCGCGCGGCCCGCGGATTTCCTCGGGTGACGCGATCCGGATGCTGATGAAATCGAAAGTCGAGCTCTTCGGCTCGCGCCCGCTGCGAAAATCGATCATGCCTTATTCCTCCCCTTCCGCCGTGGTGCCGAGGTTGACCTTCAACCCCAGCGCCTGGAGTTCCTTGACCAGCACGTTGAACGACTCGGGAATCCCGGGATCCGGCAGATTCTGGCCCTTGACGATGGCCTCGTACACCCGGCTCCTGCCGTTGACGTCGTCGCTCTTGACCGTGAGCATCTCCTGCAGCACGTGGGCGGCGCCGTACGCTTCCAGTGCCCACACTTCCATCTCGCCGAACCGCTGGCCGCCGAATTGCGCCTTGCCCGCCAACGGCTGCTGCGTCACCAGCGAATACGGCCCGATTGACCGCGCGTGGATCTTGTCGTCGACCAGGTGGCTCAGCTTCAGCATGTAGATCGTGCCCACCGTCACGTCGCCCTTGAATTCCTGACCGGTCCGCCCATCGCGCAACCGCGCCTTGCCGCCCGGCGTGAGTCCGGCGAAACGAATCAGTTCGTCCGCGGCGTGGCCCAGGTCCACCGGCGACGGCTTGCCGTCGATCACCGCCCCCAGCTTCTCCAGCCCGGCATCACGCAGTAGTGCCGCGTCATCAGCCCTGGCCCGCTCCGACAGCGACCGCTTCGCCGACTGCAGTGCCGTCTTGCTCTTGCCGCTGGCGCCTTCCAGCATGGCCTCCTGCACTGCCAGTTCGGTTTCGCGCTGCACCCGCTGCCGTGCCGCCAGTTCGCCGCCCGCCGCACGGAGAAATTCCTCCGTCTGCCGGGCCAGCGCGGCGGTGCTCTTCGACGAACCCTTGACCCAGAGCGCCTCGATCCCGGTCGCGTTCAGTGTCGCCGCTTCATCGAGCCCGGAACGCAGGTCGTACACGAGGGCCTCGACCGCTTCAGCACCCGGCTCGGGGGCCACCGCCGTGAGCCGCATCGATTGGCCCGCCCAGCGGAGACCCGCCAGCCGCAGCAACACGCCGATCTCGCTCTCGCCCGCGCCCCGGAATACCGGCGTCTTCGCCTTGAATCCCAGGATCCGCCCGCACCAGCCCAGGTGGGTCTCCAGGATCTGACCGACGTTCATCCGGCTCGGCACACCGAGCGGATTGAGGACGATGTCGACCGGCGTCCCGTCGGGAAGGAACGGCATGTCCTCCTCGGGCACCACGCGCGCCACGATGCCCTTGTTGCCGTGGCGTCCCGCCATCTTGTCGCCCACCGAGATCTTCCGCTTCTCGGCGATGTACACCTTCACCAACTGGATCACGCCCGGCGGCAACTCGTCGGGCTGCAGGATCTTGTCGATCTGGTCTTCCGCCTTTTCCTCGACCCGGGCCCGCTCGGCCGCGGCCGAATCCAGCGTCACCCGGATCCGTTCGTTGGCGGTCTTGTCGGCCACGCGCAGGGTCTTGAGGTCGACGTCGGAGAGATCGATCTCGCGGAGCGCCGCGCGGGTGAGATGGAACCCCTGCGGGCGCAGCTCCTCGACGGTCCCGGCGCGAAGCATCAGCCCCACGTCCTGGCCATCGAGCTGCTCACCGATCTCCTCCAGCATCGCCTGGGTGATGCGCGCCTTCTCCTCGTTTTCGTGGCGGCGGACGTCTCCGATCCGTTCGCCGCGGTCCTTGTCGACGACCGGTCCTTCCACCCGGGAGAAGATCTTCACGTCGATCACGGTTCCCTTCATTCCGGGCGAGACCTTGAGCGACGAGTCCTTGACGTCCTTCGCCTTCTCGCCGAAGATCGCCGTCAGCAGCTTCTCTTCCGGCGAAAGCTCCGTCTCGCCCTTGGGCGTGATCTTGCCGACCAGGATGTCGCCCGGCTTGACGTGCGCCCCGATCCGGATGATGCCCCGATCGTCGAGATCGACCAGCGATTCATCCGACACGTTGGGGATCTCGCGGGTGATCTCCTCCTGGCCGCGCTTGGTATCGCGCACGTGCAGTTCCAGCTCCTGGATATGGATCGACGAATAGACGTCGTCCTTGACCAGGCGCTCGGAGAGCACGATGGCGTCCTCGAAGTTGTGCCCGTACCACGGCATGAACGCCACCAGCACGTTGGAACCGAGCGCCAGCTCGCCGGCCTCGGTCGCCGCGCCGTCGGCGACGATCTCCCCCGCCTCGACCCTGGTGCCCTGCGCCACCAGCGGCCGCTGGTTGATGGCCGTGTCCTGGTTGGTACGCCAGAACTTCTTGACCCGGTAGCGGTCGATCCGCGCCAGCCGGCCGAGCGGCGTCGACTTGTCGTGCCCCGCCCTGCCGGCATCGATGATGATCTCGTCGGCCGTCACCCGGGTCACCGTGCCGGCACGACGCGCGACGATGACCGCGCCCGAATCGGTGGCCACCTTGGCCTCGAGTCCGGTGCCGACGATCGGCGCCTCCGGGAAAAGCAGCGGCACCGACTGGCGCTGCATGTTCGACCCCATCAACGCGCGGTTGGCATCGTCGTGTTCCAAGAACGGAATGAGACCCGCTACGATCGACACAAGCTGTTTCGAGGAAACGTCCATGTGGGTGATCTTGCTCGTCTCAATTTCTTTCGGTTCGCCCGCTTGGTGAGCCCAGCACAAGTCTTGGGTAAACATGCTGTGTTCGTCGAGCGGCGTGGAGGCTTGCGTGATCACATATCCAGCTTCCTGGTCTGCCGTCATGTATTCGATTTCCTCAGTCACAACC
>JBOHRZ010000368.1:0-2963 GCA_050732975.1 Gemmatimonadales bacterium | reverse complement strand
GGCGATGCTGCGCACGCACACCCTGTTCGATCCGTCACGCGTGCGCACTTCGGCGGAGCCGGTGCCGGCGTGATACCAACCCTCAACGCCACCTTGCCAACGGGTGGGGAGTCCCCCCCCGCGGCGGGGACTGCTCGGCCTCCTCACTAGAGTCGCCCTCGCAATCGGATTCGCGGGGTATTCGGACACCGCCTCGGTACCTCCCACCCATCCTGCGACTGTAAGTTCATCGAGTGATTGCGCGGAGTGGTGCGTTGCGGCTCGGGGCCCGGCATCGCTCGGTGGCAAGGCAACCAACCCTGATTCGTTAGCCTATCCCATTCGCATCGCTGGTTACACGCTCCGCACCGCAACGGACGCCGTAGTTGAGCTTCGGTTCGAGGCGCCGCGGCGTTGGTGGGATTCAGTCGATGCAGTCGCGCGGGTCGAGGTCGAGACGCAATCCGGGAACCGCGACATTCCACTGCGGAGTCTCAGGTCCGCTTCCGTGAGCGTTGCACTCCCACAGGCTGGCAATCAGGCGGTCTGGATTGATCTTCCGCGAGGATTGCCCGCACTTCCCGACACGGCTTCAGCTCTGCTCGTCCGGTTCAGTGACGCAAGGGTCTTGAGCTCGCGCACGCCGCTGGCCGATCCGAATTGGTCATCCAGGTCAGGGCATCCGCGCTTCGGGGGATCATTCCTGACTGCCGCCGGCTCGTGCGCCTTCAGCGGGCCCGGCGTCTGGTGCGGGGACACCGTCGGTATCACTCCATACGTCGGCATTACCGGCGGCTTTCAGAGTGACGCCGGTTCGGGCCCATCATCAGCAATCTCCATCACATTCTCGCAGGCCGTCCGGTCCTTTGCCGTCACCGTGAACGATCCGGATTGGCCCGGCAACGCGGTGGTCGCGCTTGGCGCTGGCGGATCAACTCTCGATTCGGTGGCCGTGGCCGGCGACAGCATGCCGGGCTTTCCCACAAGCGTTCCCGTCGAGATATCGACGCCAGGTATCGACTCGGTACATCTGATCGTGGCGCCGCTCGACTACATCTACTACACTGACGCGTCGTTCGGGCGCGATACCTTTGTCGTGTCGTGCTCCGCAGCGACGCGGGGAGAGTCCACTACGTGCACGGCAACCTCGGCGAGCGGCACCGGCACCTTGGCAATCTCAAAGTGGCGATTCAAAGGCCCGGCGCCGGATACCATCACGATTGAGGCGACAACGTCTGACACGTTCTGGACTGGTACCGTTGCGCTTGGCGGCACGGTTTGCGCAATCGGCGCGGTCAGTGGTCTCGCCGATACGGGCAGCACTTCACTCGTCGCCAATCCGCGGTCATCGTGGTCGACAGACACGCTGAGGTACCAGCTCGACACGCTTGGACAGGGTACCCTGTCAGACCCGCCGAATCACTTATGGGAACTGGGCGTGACTCAGCCGGCGTACATTGTCGACACTTCTGCATCGAGTGTCGCCGTCATTAGCGATGGGCCGAACTCCGGTCTCTACTACTTTACCAGAAATCCGGTCGAGGGCTTCGATTCCGTAAGCATCAATTACGCAGCGCTCTCACCTGGAGGCGTCTTTTATGGCTGGCAGACTGGACCGTGGCCAACTTGCATCGGGGATTCGGCGGTAGCCTTCATCCCGAGAACTAAGCACCACGAAGGTACCGCTCTCGACAAGTTCTCGCACACTTGGTATTTCCGCTCCTACATGAATGCTCTGGTAGCTCCTTTGGCTGAAGCCGAAGTCGATCGTCAGAGCCGCTGGGATTTGGGAATGGTCGCATATAGCGATGAATTGTACGCTCGGATAGATAGCGTCCTGGATTTTTCAGGTGACTCTGGCAGGACCAGCCATGGGCTGGTGAAGCCCGCACCAATTGGTTGTCAGTTTATCTACTAGACGTCGTCGCCGACCGAACATGAAGGGGCCATGCAGATCACAAACCTACGCGTTCTGATGTTTGGAACTGCACCTGTCGTTCTTGCCGCCCTCGGAACGCAAGCCGCGAGTGGCCAGATCCACCGCGAGCCATGCGAGCAGACCTTCCAGCGTGCCACTTCCGCGGCCACTGGTCAGGAACTCACGAACGCCATTTCGGCACTCACAAGATGTCCGGATGAGTTTCCGACCTTCGTGCGAACGGCATGGACCACGTCATCACTCGATAGCGCGATTTTCGGCCGACTGGTCTCCGTCAGTGGCACGTTCGAGGACGAGCGGGTATTCAACACTCTCCTCATCGTGCTTCGCGACGATGCCCAGCCGCGCTGGAAGAGGCTTACCGCCACCAGCGCCCTTCTCACCCAAGTGTGTCCCAGCCGAAAACTGGGTGCGACCTATATCATCCATGGTACGGACAGCGTGAATTCCCTCGCCACTTTTACCCTCGAACCGAATGGCATCATCCAGGGCACTCATAGCGTCCAAGGCCAACCGTTCGAGCGCTTCCTGGAAACGCTCGGAGTCGTTGCAAGGTCGAGCTCCGATCTCGATACGCGCTTGCTGGCACGGTCAATGATCAAGGAACTTTCCAGACCGGGAAGAAAGGAGTTTCTCGGCTGCAAGCCTTGAGAGGCGTTGCGGCGAGCGTGGCGAGATCAAGGTCGCGGCGTTCGACCTCTACGCAACGCTCGACGTCATTGGCGCCGTTGCCGATTCCGGCCGCGCAGGGGCAATGGCGCTTTCCGCCGGCAACGACAATCACATCATCCATGATCCGGACGAATGCGGCAACCTGTGGGCCAGCCGCCGCAACGCGTCGACGACGCTCTCGAAGGCCATGCGGTTAACAGGCCGACGCGTTCTGATGATTGGAGCTGCACTCGCCGTTCTGGCTGTGACCGCCGCGCAGACGACGAGTGGCCAGGCCCACCGCCGGCCGTGCGAGCAGACCTACCGGCGCGCCTCCGCTGCGGCCACGGCTCAACAACTGTCGAACGCCATCTCGGCACTCACGCGGTGCCCG
>JBOHRZ010000367.1:0-2977 GCA_050732975.1 Gemmatimonadales bacterium | reverse complement strand
GTGCTGCTGCCCGATGGACCATGCCGCCGCCGATCAGCAACAAGCCGATCACGAATGCGCAGCGCGGATTCACGGTGTCTCCGGTGGCTTGATGGGTTCTGGGAAGGTGTCGGCGTACTCGGGCTTCGCCGTGGCCCAGTGCGGGCCGCGGAGTGTCGCCAGATACCGGGTGATTTCCTCGATCTCCTCATGCGTCAACTTCGGCGGGCCGAAGTCCGGCATCTTGGAGTCGGGATGGAAACGTTCGGGATCCTCGATGAAGCTGTGCAGCCAGGCGATGGAATGCTTGAGCCCGATGTCGGTCAGATCCGGCGCCTGCGGGATGTCGCCGCTGGTGTCCGGCTTCTGGTTGCCCACCGCGTGACAGCTGCCGCATTGATGGGACCTGAACAGCACCCGGCCGGCGCGCTCGATGGATGTCAACGGCCGGCCCGATTCGGCGACCACCGCATTGGCCGGCTCTTCGCGCACGGCCGCGCCCAGCAGCAATCCGGCTCCGCCCAGGAGCACCACCAGTGAGCCGGCGGCCGCCGGTCGGTGGGCCAGCGATCGGACGCTGCGCCGGTCGAGCAGCGGCAGCAGCAGCAGCGCCAGGATCAGCGCCGTGGGCACTCCCACCGCGATCACGCTCTCCATTGATCCCGGCACCAGCTTGAGCAGCTGAAAAAACGGCAGGAAGTACCACTCGGGCCGTGGTACGTAGGCGGTATCCGTCGGATCGGCCGGCGCTTCCAGCGGCGCACCGACGAACCTGGCAAGCAGCACCAGGATCACGATCACCAGCGCGGCGACCACCAGATCCTTGGCGATGATGTTGGGCCAGAACCTCACCCCGGCGCCTTTCGACCGGGCGTAGCGCTCGCGGTAGTAGGCCGGGTAGTCGGCGTCGTCGGTCTTCGCCGGAGCCGCCTCTTCCAGCGCCCGCGCCCGCGGTGCGATCCCCTGGCGAATCACCATCGTGAGATGCAGCAGGATCACGGCGCCGAGAATGGAAGGCAGCAGCAGCACGTGAAAGGCATAGAAGCGGGCCAGCGTGGCCGCTCCCAGTGCCGTTCCGCCGCGCAGCAGCTTGACCAACATCGACCCGATCAGCGGCGTCGTGCCGGCGATGTTGGTCCCCACCTGGGTTGCCCAGTACGCCTTCTGATCCCACGGCAGCAGGTACCCGGTGAAGCTGAACCCGAGCACCACGAACAGCAGCACAACCCCCAGCAGCCAGTTCGCTTCGCGCGGATACTTGTAGGCGCCCATCACGAACACCCGGATCATGTGGGCCACGACCAGCACGACCATGGCCGACGCGCCCCAGTGGTGCAGCCCGCGCAACATCGCACCGCTTACGACGGTGTGGTCGATATACCGGATGCTGTCGTAGGCGTGATCGGGTGACGGCGAGTAGTACATCGCCAGCACGATCCCGGTGACCATCTGCACCATGAATACCGCCAACGATGCGCTGCCCAGCGTGTGCCACCAGGTGAGACCGCCCGGGACCTCTCGATCGAGCAACGTTGCCCGCAGTCCCGCAAGATCGACTCGCTCATCAAGCCATTGCCTCGGAGCGCGCATCGATCAGACCGCGATCTTCCGGGGGACGCCCAGACGGAAGTCCTGATAGTTCACCCAGACCTCGCTATCCCGGATCTCGACCGGAAGCTGATCGAGCGGTCGGGGTGGCGGACCAGCGAGAACGGCGCCGGTCTTGACGTCGAATTGACCGCGGTGGCACGGGCAGAGAAAAACCTTCCGCCCGGGATCGAAACCGAACTCGCAGCCGAGGTGGGTGCAGTGCCCGTTGAAGGCCTTGAACGTTTCTCCGTCCTCCGTGAAAAGCCACACCGCGTTCTGGGTCCGGCTCTCGACCCACGCGTCCTCGACGGTCTGGAGGAAGTCGTATCGTACCGGCACGTCGAGATCGATCAGCGCAATGTCGTCGGCGACCTTGATCCAGGTACTGCCGGTCGGTTTCACCAGGCTTGGCGAGATGAACGACCGGATCACCGGAACGCCCACCACGAAGCCGGTGATCGCCGCCGCAACGCCGCTGACCCATTGCAGGAATCGGCGTCGGGTCGGCCGGCTGGCGGCGAGCGGCACCGGTAGGGCGGTATTGCTCACGTCGTGCTCCATGGAGTCCAGATCCGCGAGAATGGCGTCACTTGCGCACAACCATCGGGGGCCAGCCATGAAGAAATCGTGAATTCGGTGGGAAAGGTCGATCAGAGTTCGTGTCGCCGGCGCCGCGCGGCGAGCTACATTGATGGGGTTGAGTGGGCCGGTGCGGTCCCGCGACCTTCACGATCCCTGTGCGGCGCCAACCAGCAGGACATTGCGCTCAGGATGCAGCAGTTCGTCGACAACAACCTGAAAGGCGCAGCGGCACCTGATCGGATGGTCCATGGTATCCGCGCCATCGATAAGGGATCAGGTCGTGCTGACGCCGGAGGCGCCGGCGGATGCCGGGGTAGGAGGCGGACGCGAGCCCCGGCCGTGATGGAAGGAGACCGAGGAGACCGAAGAGACGGAGGAGAGCGATGGAAGGGAGGCAGGAGACGGAGGCAGGACTCGAAGCGCTCCTCGCTGAGCCCGCACCGTCCGTCACCGCCGCCCTCGGTCGCCTGAGCGGCGACATCCTCATCCTTGGCGCCGCCGGGAAGATGGGGCCGAGCCTCGCGGCGATGGCGGTGCGCGGCTCGCGCGAAGCGGGTGTCGGCCGCCGGGTGATCGGCGTGGCGCGCTTCCTCGACCGCACCAACCGCGAGCTCCTGGAACGCGCCGGCGTCGAGACCATCGCCGGCGACCTCTTCGACGCCGACTTTCTCGCCGGTCTTCCAGATGCTGACAACGTGCTGTATCTCATCGGCCAGAAATTCGGTACCATCCGGCTCGAAGCGCGCACCTGGGCGATCAACGCCTGGCTCCCGGGCGCCGTCGCGCGCCGCTTCGCCACTTCGCGCATCGTGGCGTGGTCGAGCGG
>JBOHRZ010000366.1:0-3005 GCA_050732975.1 Gemmatimonadales bacterium | reverse complement strand
AGGTTGCATGCCGCTGCATTTCACGACGCCAGGCCTCGGCGGCGAAGCGATCACCTTCCTGCACCGAGGCCAATGGCAGGTCGGCGTCGCGGGGCGCCGGGTCGCGACCAACCGCTTCTACGTGGGCGATCAGGAGACGGAAAGCGAGGCGCCGTTCGGCCAACCGCTCCACCTCCGGCTCAATTCGATCGATCTGAGCGTCCGGTACGCGGTGAGCGACCGTGTCACCGCCACGGCGACCGTGCCGTATTTCTACGGCACGCAGGAGATCACGAATGCGGACAATCTCCGTCACCAGTCCTCGAATAGCGGGATCGGCGATGTGAGTGCCGGGCTCGATATGTGGCTGATCTCGCCGACCAGTCACCCGGACGGCAATGTCTCCGCCGGATTGGCTGTGAAGGCCCCGACGGGCGCGAATCTGGCGTCGTTCCAGTTTCACCTCCCGAACGCGACCACGGTTCCCATGACGCTGACGCCGACGCTGCAACTGGGTGACGGCGGCTGGGCGGTGCTGGCGCAGCTCAACGCCTTCCAGCATCTCACCGGCCCGGTCTCGGCGTATGCCAGCGGACTCTATTCGGTGAGCACCAGGACCCACACCGACGAGACATTCCAGGGACTCACCGTCGCGGTGCCCGACGTATACACGGCGAGGGCGGGGCTCGGCTTCGCGCTGGTGCCCGATGCCGGCCTGTCGGTTTCGCTCGGCGGCCGCATCGACGGCACACCGGCGAGCGATCTCATCGGCGGTCGCACCGACTACAAGCGAGACGGCGGATACTACCTGTACGTCGAACCGGGATTGGCGTGGGTAGCCGGTCCCAACCAGTTCACCCTGAGCGTACCGGTCCGGGTGCGTGCCGAGTATTTCAGCATGAGGCTCTCCGACGGGACATTGCGGCCGGGAGAGGGCGGGGTCAACGATTACATCGTCTACGCCGGCTACTCCCGGCGATTCTAGGTGAACGGGGTCCGGCGCCGGGTGAACTCGGGGCGAACGGCGCGGCTGGCGTGGTGCGCTCTGCTGGCACCGGCGCTGCTGGTCGCGTCGCTCGCGGCGCAGGAGTACGGATTCGTCACCCGCCTCGGGCGCGATACGGTTGCGATCGAACGGGTGCGACGTGACGCGGGGCACCTGTTCGGCGACATCGTCGAACGGAATCCCACGGTGGTGACTCGCCATTACGAAGTGCTGCTGGCGGCGGATGGCTCGGTGCGTACCTTCAGCATCGTGTCGCACCGGGCTTCAGCCGCGCCGGGCGATGCGGGGGAGCGCGTCGATCTTGCCTTCGAGGCCGGCGGGTTTCGCGCCAGCGTCCTGCGGGGCGGCCGTTCACACGTCACGATGTACACCACGCATGACCCGATCGCCATGCCGTGGTTGCCGATGGCGTGGGGTCTCAGCGAGCAAGTGCTGATCGCCGCGCGGCGCGATTCGGGCGACAGCACGCCAGTCACCACCTACCTGCCGGCGGGTCGGCTCGCCGGGATCGGGTCGACCGTGCTTCGGCGTTACGCCACCGACTCGGCGACGATTGATTATCGCGGGGAGCCGATCGTCGCCTACCTGGATCGGCGCGGCAGCGTGGTGTCGCTGTTCGGCCAGCGGACAACCAACAAGGTACGGGCGGACCGCGTCGTGCCGGCGCCCGATGTCGCGGCGATCGCGCGACGGTTCGCGAGCGCGGAGCGCCTCGCCGGCGGCCCGGCAGCGGCGCTCAGCCCGCGCGACACCGCGCGCGCCGTAATCGGCGCAGCGTCGCTTGCCATTGACTACGGGCGGCCGAGCCTGCGCGGCCGCCGCGCCATCGGATTGCTGGTGCCGGTCGATTCGGTCTGGCGCACGGGGGCCAACGAAGCGACCCAGCTTGCCACGACGCTGCCGATCACGCTCGCCGGCATCGCGCTGGCCGCTGGCCGCTACACGCTCTGGATCAGACTTACACGCCAGGGGCCCACGCTGATCATCAACCGTCAGACCGGGCAATGGGGCACCGATTACGATTCCACGGCTGACGTCGCGCGCGCGCCACTCGCCGCGGCTGGCGTGTCGAAACCTGTCGAGCGATTCACCTGTCGCATTGTGCCGACCGGTCGCTCGACCGGCCTGCTTGTCATCGAGTGGGACCGCTTCCGATGGACGGCGGCAATCGCGGTTCGGTAGCGTCTCCCGGTGTCGCGTTGCGGGCGCTTGTCCGGCGGCGCCATGCCGCGGTGTTCACATGCTGGACACGGTCATGGCGACGATGTCGTCGACCGACACCGTCTCGGCAGTCCAGAACGGCTCGGCGTACCGGCTCCGGATCAGCGATCCGTAGTGCGCGTTCTGGGTGGCGATCAGCTCGGCGAGTGGCTGCCCCGTCGGATGGAGTTCGCCGGCCTGGGTCACCCCTTCGAACTGCGACGCGAAGCACATCACCGCGGCGAGCTTGCGATCAAATTGCGCCGAGATGTCCACCACGAACGTCGGCTTCACGGCGTCTTCGCGAAAGCTCAGCGCGTGGCAGATCTTGCCGGGGCGAAAGCGCTCTCCATCGGCCGAATAGTTCTTCAGGCCCGACAGGAAGCAGGCGTCCCGCGCCAACTCGCACGCGATCCGGTGATCGGGGTGCCGGCCGGTGAGGTAGGGGAGAATCACCGCGCGCGGCCGCAGGCGGCGGAGTTGTTCTACCACGACCCGCCGAGCGGCATCGTCATTGACGAGATGGCCGTCCTTGAGCCCGGCGTTGACGCGTTCGGCGAGCCCGAGCACCTTCGCCGCGTCCGCCGCCTCGCGGGCGCGGAGTTCCGGGGTTCCACGCGAACCGAGTTCGCCTCGCGTCAGGTCGAGAACGCCGGTGCGATGACCCTGATCGGCCGCGCGCGCCAGGGTCCCGCCGCAGAGCAGCTCGGCGTCGTCAGGGTGCGCCATGATTGCAAGCAGGTCAACGGGCATGTCAAGAATCTAGGGGTGACGGGTGAGGGACGAGGGGGTGTTCGGGGGCGGGGGGAGTACCGCCCCG